>JAQXIM010000124.1 GCA_029007785.1 Clostridiales bacterium
CCTTCCCATCGTCCTTGGGATCATCATTGCAGTGCTCCTTTTACTTATTGGCATAGCTGTGATGATCATCAAGCCCTGGGACAAGGGATCTTCCGAGGCGTCCCACACTACGGTGGATGTAGTCAGAACGGACAATGAAGAGGACAAGGAGAACACCTCCGATAAGGAAGAGAATAAGAATAAGTCAGAGACAACAGAGAATGAACCTGAAGAGCCCGAAGAGGATGAACCCGAGGGAAATAATCCTCCCTCTTTCAGTTCGGTCAGTGCTTCTTCCTCTCTGCCCGGAGATGCCACCACTTCCTACTACGGACCAAATAACGTAACTGACAACAATCTCTCCACTGCCTGGAATGAGGGAGCTTCCGGAAACGGACCCGGTGAGTATCTCACCTTCACTGCCTCCTCTCCCCAGAAGATTAGCGGTGTAGGCATTGTGGGAGGCTATCCGAAGTCCGATGAGGTATACTTTAACAATGCCCGTCCCAAGGAGATCACCCTGACTTTTGACGACGGCACAAGCATCAACTACACCTTAAAGGACAGCAACGGAGAGTATCAGGAATTTAAACTTGATTCCCCTGTAAGCAGCACCAAGGTTACCATAACCATCAAATCTGTTTATCCGGGATCCAAGTACGACGACTGCTGTATTGCAGAAGTAGCATTCTACTAGATTTATAACCGATGGAATAAGATGAAAAGAAAGAAGATTACAAGAATACTCAGCCTGATCCTTGTTCTCTCCCTCCTTTTTTGCGCCTGCGGCAAAAAGAAGGAGGAGGCAAAAGAAAAAATCAGTGAAGAGGCTGCCAAAACCAGAGATGAGGACCACAAAAACACAGAAAAGGACCCCCCGGTAGAGGATGTGGACACCATAGTTCTGACTCCTTTTGATCAGATTCCGGCCGGAACCGCCCTCACGAAGGAGGAGGTACGACTCTTTGGAGAGGACAAGTGTTTCTGTGTATATGAGATATCGGATGAGCTCTTTTCCCGGATCTACGGACTTTCCTTTAAGGAAAACTGTACCGTTCCAAGGGAAGACCTTCGATATGTCAAGGTTCTCCACAAAGATGCCGAGGGAACGATCTTGGTGGGTGAACTCATGGTACATAAGGATGTTGCTGAAGCGATCAGAGATATTTTCCATGAGCTTTACCTGGCCGACTATCCGATTCACAAGATGCACCTGGTGGATGACTACGGTGCAGATGACAATGCTTCCATGGAGGCGGACAACACTTCTGCCTTCAACTACCGACTGATTGCCGGAACCAGTGAATTATCCAACCATGCTTTTGGCAAGGCTATAGATATCAACCCCTATTACAATCCTTATTGCATTCCCGGACAGGACTATGTCTCTCCCGCCTCCGCCTATGAGTACGGAGATCGGAGCCGGAGTTTTGACTATAAGATCGAAAAAGGGGATCTTTGCTACAATCTTTTCATCGAGCACGGCTTCACCTGGGGTGGAGACTGGACCGGCGGAATCTACGATTATCAGCATTTTGAATATCTTAAATGATCAGGAGGTAACAATCAAATGAAAGCACTGTTTGATCTTCACACTCACACAGTGGCAAGCGGTCATGCATTCAGCACCTGGAACGAAAATGTAAGGTCAGCCAAGGCTCATGGGCTTTTGGCAGTAGGCATCAGCGAACACGCACCTATGATGCCCGGTTCCTGCCACGAGTTCCATTTTTCCAATTCCAAAGTGCTTCCCAAATACTACGAAGATATGCGTATCTACAACGGAGTAGAGGCAAACATAATGGACTATAAGGGTACGATCGATGTCCTTCCCAGCTTCATCGAGAAGGTGGATTATATCATCGCAAGCCTTCACAAGGTGTGTATTGAACCCGGCACCACCACTGAAAACACTAATGCTTATCTGGAGGTAATGAAAAACCCTTATGTAAAGATCATCGGACATCCGGATGACTCCAGGTATCCCATAGACTACGAGGAGCTCACCATTGCGGCGGCAGAGAATCACATCTGTCTGGAGCTCAACAACTCCTCCATGCACCCTCTCTCCGCCCGAAAAAACGGCAGGGAGAACATCCTTAAGCTTCTCACCAAGTGCAAGGAGCACGGCACCATGATCATCATGGGCACCGACTCCCACTATGACGGCCAGATAGGTCTTTTTGAGGAATCCTACAAGATCCTTGAGGAAGTGGATTTCCCTGAGGAGCAGATCATTAACACCAGCCTTGAGAACTTAAAGCTGGTGCTTAATCGGGATTTATAGTTTTTGTTTATACAAGAAAGCACTTATTCTCCGGAGATTGTCCTTGAGAATAAGTGCTTTGTACTTTTCATAATACTGCTAATAGCGGCCTCTGTTCTTATTTCTTCCCTTGCCGCTGGATTTCGGTCTTCCGGTAGCCTTCTTTTTCTTGGCCTGAGCCTGGCGGCTGGCTTTCTCCAGATCTGCCTCAACCAGGCCGTTCATAGCATAAATGATTCCAAGGATACCAATTATCTCCACTCCATAGCAAACATAACACTGGATGGAACCTTCAGGAAAAATTGCGGAAGCTGCCATTCCTGCTCCAAGCAGAACGGTGGGAATCATCTGCTTCTTTGCAAAATCTGCAACTGACTTCTTGGTATATTTGGTCATTGCCTTGTTGCTGATACTGGGCACAAAAAACTGTATGAGGCCTATGAGCGCAATGAGAATTCCAAGTCCGATACAAAGATATTTTAAGATCATATTAACCCCCCTAAAAGAAAAACTGTTAAAGAGTATTATAACACTAACCCCAGTATTTACAAACCTTCTCCCGGAGAATTTTCTTGATCTCTTCTCCGGCAAAACAGCTCTCTATTGCCGAATCGGTGATATACCTGAACTCCCAAGCCCCAAAGCCGAACTCTGTCTCGAGGATCTTGTACTCTCTTCTCAGGTCAGTTCCGATAATGCCCGGATCGTCGGTACTTACTGATACCGGAATCTGAAGGTTCATGAATCTTCTGATTCCGATCTCTAGGTAGTTTCTCGCCGAAGCAGTCACCAGATTGCTGGTGGGACAGATCTCAAGGCAGATCTTTTTCCTTGCCAGCTCCATTTGAAGATCTCCGTCCTCTATAGCTCTTATGCCGTGTCCGATTCTATCAGCGCCAAACTCCAACGCCTGTTTCACGTAGGAGGCATCGGTACATTCCCCGGCATGAATTGTAAAAGGTATTCTCTTCTTCTTTGCTTCCTCCCAAAGAACCGCAAACTTCTTCGGAGGAAAAGGAGCCTCGTTTCCGGCAATATCGATTCCCACGATTCCCTCATTCCGGTATTTTTCCGCAAGGGAAAGGACCTCCAGGGCTTTTTCCTGGGTGTCGTCCCTCATAGCGATAAGGATTCCCCTGGTGATGACCCCTTCCTTTAGTTCTCCCTCTCTCATTCCCTTAAGAAAACTCTCCACCACTTCCTCGGGACTTAAGTTTCCCCTGCAGTGCAAAAGGGGAGCGAATCTGATCTCAAGATAGATCACTCCTTCCGCCTTTGCATTTCGAATCACCTCTCTTGCACAGCATCGGATCTGCTCGGGCGTCTGCAGCACCTTTAACACCGGATCAAAACAGGATAGGAAATCCGGGAGACTTCGACACTCAGGGCCTGCCATAATAAGCTTTGAGAGCTCCTCATCTCTAAGCTCCCTCATGTGCCGAATATCCTCCTCAAAAGGAATTTCTGACAACTCCAGAAGTTCTCTCATTATCGGAAGAGTGACTGCTCCGTCCAAGTGGCAGTGGAGATGGATCTTTGGCATTGTCTCTAATTCATAGTTCATTATCTGTTCTCCCTAAATACACTTTACGAAATACAAAAGGACCAGGAGTAAACCTGATCCTTAGTTCTTCAAAAGCTTCCTGCCGGGCTCGAACCGGCGACCTCATCCTTACCATGGATGCGCGCTGCCTACTGTGCCAAGGAAGCTTGCCGCATTAAATATGCAACGAAAACAATATAATATATTTCCCGGACAATGTCAATGTTTAATCCTGAAAGTTTTCCAGAATTTTCTTTCGAATCCTGGTAAGGGCATTGTCCACCTGCTTGGTATTTTTGCCAAGAAGCTCTCCGATCTCACCCCGGCTTCTTCCCTCAAGGAAATACTCCAGGACCTCCCGCTCCATTCGGCTTAAACCTCGCTCAAAAGCTTTTCTCAGGGCTCTGTTACTCTCCTCCGTGATATAGGTCTCCTCCGGATCAAGATTTACCTGATCTGGAAGCTCAACTAAAATTCCGGGTTCAGAAGAGTCCTCCGGCTTATTCAAGGACACATAGTTGTTCAGAGGCTGATGTTTTAGTCTTGAGGCACTCTCCAGGGCATTGATGAGGTGGTGATCGATACAAAGACCGGCAAAGCTCTTAAAGCTTACCCCTTTGGATTCCTCATAATTCTTCACCGCCTTGAAAAGACCGATCATCCCCTCCTGTATAAGATCATCCTGATCTCCGCCCATGAGAAAAAACTTCCGGGCTTTGGCGCACACTGTCCTTTTGTACCGGCCAAGGATCTCCTCTATCGCCTCGGGATCCCCCTCCCGGTAGCGCCTGACAAGCTCCTCATCCGACAATTCTCTGATATATGTCATAGATCAATTCATTCTCTGTCGGTAGATCTCATACATGAGAACTCCGGCTGCTACTGAGGCGTTGAGGGAGTTGATATCTCCCTTCATGGGAATCGCCGTCTTGAGATCGCACTTCTCGCTCACAAGCCTTGAAACTCCATCCCCCTCGTTGCCTATTACAAGTCCGATAGGACCTTTTAAGTTTGTCTGATACATGGAATCTCCATCCATATCCGCACAGACAAACCAGATACCTTCCTTCTTGAGTTCCTCTATGGTCTGGCTTAAGTTGGTGACTTTGGCCACCGGGACAAAAGCTGTCGCTCCCGCCGAAGCTCTCACCGCCGCCGCGGTAAGTCCTGCCGCTCTGCGCTTAGGGATTATCACCCCGTGAGCTCCCACCACATTGGCAGTACGAATGATGGCACCCAGATTGTGGGGATCCACTATCTCGTCCAGAAGAAGGATAAACGGATCTTCCCCCTTCTCTCTTGCTGCCTCCAGAATATCGGAGACCTCGGCGTAGGAGCAGGCCGCCGCATAGGCGATCACTCCCTGGTGCTTCTTGGTCTCAGACATCCGGTCAAGTCTTGCTTTGTCAACTCTGTTTACGATCACGTCATTTTTGCGGGCTTCTCTGAGGATACTCTGAATCGGGCCGTCCCGAAGATCCTTTTGAATAAAGATCTTATCGATTATCATTCCCGAGCGAAAAGCCTCGATCACCGCATTTCTTCCCTCAAGGGTCTGTTCTTCAAAACGCATTATCTGCTCTCCTTGGCATCGTACCGGGTAATTCCCAGATGAATAAGCTGAACTATCCTGTCCCACCTTCTGTTGAGGTACAGATATCCTATCATAGCCTCAAAACCGGTTGCCCTGTGATAGTCAGAGATAGTCTGATGTTTGGCTACCGAAATGGGCTTGGCATTTTTGCCTTTGCGGAATACATCCGCCTCCTCCTTCGTGAGTTCCGGAAGAAGAAGCCTCACGATCCTCGCCTGAGCCTTGGCGCTGACATACTTAGCACCCAGCTTGTTGATCTTCCCCACCTGGGCATTGATCCGGTGAAAAGCCACTGTTCGCACCACCAGCTCATAGACCGCATCCCCGATGTACGCAAGGCTTAAGGGAGAATACTCTCTTATATCCGGCTCATCAAGGTCAAACTCCTTTCGGAGCTGTTCCAAAAGCTCTAAGCACGGCTCCATTTAACGCCCTCTCTGGTATCCTTTAAGATGATTCCTCTGGAAAGAAGTTCGTTTCTGATCTCATCGGCTCTGGCGAAGTCTTTATTCTTTCGGGCTGCCTGTCGCTCCGCTATGAGAGCTTCGATCTCGCTGTCGATATCTTCTTTTTCAACCTCGATCACAAGGCCCAGAACGTCTGAGAGCTTCTTCAATGTATCTGCCACGAAGCCGGCAAATTCTTTCGAAGATTCGGCATCAACTTCCTTGTTGGCATAACGCACAAGATCAAAGATCGCTGCCTCTGCATCCGCAGTGTTGAAGTCATCATCCATAGCAGTCTCAAACTTGCTCACAAAAGCCTCAACCTCCGGGATCTGCTCCTTCTCCGCCTCACTCATGGACTCGGACTTGTTGTTAGCGGCTCTGTCCTTTAAGTTCTCATATGCGTTAGTGATTCGGCCCAGTCCGGCTTCCGCCGCTTCCATCTGCTCTCTGTCAAACTCCAGAGGGGAGCGATAGTGAGAGCTGAGCATGAAGAAACGCAGGATACGAAGATCATACTTCTCTGAGATCTCTCTCACAGTAAAGAAGTTGCCCGCAGACTTACTCATCTTCACTCTGTCGATATTGAGGAAAGCGTTGTGCATCCAGTAATTGGAAAAAGGTTCGCCGCTGTAAGCCTCAGACTGGGCGATCTCGTTCTCATGGTGAGGGAATACAAGATCCTCTCCGCCGGCATGGATATCGATGGATGTTCCCAGGTACTTCTTGGACATCACAGAGCACTCAATGTGCCAGCCCGGTCTTCCGTCGGACCAGGGTGACTCCCAGGCAGGTTCTCCCTCTTTCTTAGGCTTCCAGAGAACGAAATCCAGGGGATCTTCCTTCTCGTCCTCACCGGTTACCAGAAGTGAACGGTTTCCGGATCTGAGGTCATCCAGGTTCTTGTGAGAAAGCTTGCCGTACTCCTTAAACTTTCTGGTTCTGAAATAAACGGTGCCGTTCTTCTCGTAGGCATAACCGTCCTCAATAAGCTTTGAGATCATCTCGATCATTCCCCCGATCTCCTGGGTAGCTCTGGGGTGGGTCGTTGCGGGCATTACATTCATTGCCGCCATGTCTTTTTGGCACTCCGCAATATACCTCTCCGCAACCTCATCTGCAGAGATTCCCTCCTCGATAGCTTTCTTAATTATCTTGTCATCTACGTCGGTAAAGTTAGATACGTAGTTGACTTCATAGCCCTTGTACTCGAAATATCTTCTAACGGTATCGAAAACGATCATGGGACGAGCATTTCCGATGTGAATAAAATTGTAGACAGTGGGGCCGCAGACATACATGCGGACCTTGCCGTCCTCTATGGGTTTGAACTCTTCTTTCTTTTTCGTAAGTGTATTATAAATACGAATCATTATGTATCCTCCAATATTTCCTAAGGCGACTATCTGTCGCGTTCAAGGTCGTCTCTGTAACTTCTGGCCTCGTGGTTCATACGCCGCTTCAGTCTCTCCACTTCCCGGTTGAGTCTTGAGATCTCCTCCAGAATAGGATCCGGCAAATTGATCTGGTCCATGCTCTCTCTGGGGATATATCTGTCGTGGCGTTTCACGATTCTTCCCGGAACTCCTACAACAGTGCAGTTCTCCGGAACATCTTTAAGTACTACCGAGCCTGCTCCCACCCGGGTATTGTCCCCGATGGTGATAGGACCAAGGAGCTTTGCTCCGGCTCCGATGAGTACATTATTTCCTATGGTGGGGTGACGCTTGCCCTTGTCTTTACCGGTACCACCCAAAGTCACTCCCTGATAGATGGTAACATCGTCACCGATAATGGTGGTCTCTCCTATGATAACTCCGGATCCGTGATCAATGAAAAAACCGCTGCCTATCTCGGCTCCGGGGTGGATCTCCACTCCCGTTGTCCTTGCGGCAAACTGAGAGATGGCTCTCGCCGCAAAAAAGTGCTTCCCCAGCCACAGCTTGTGAGCCAACCGGTAATAAAGCATAGCTTTAAAGCCCGGGTACAGAATCACTTCCATCTTTGACTTTATGGCCGGATCCCGCTCAATGATCACTTTCATCTCATTTCTGATTATGCAGAGGATAGAACCCTTTCTGGCACCGCAATTGCATCCGTTTTCCGAGCTGCAAAAGTCTCCCCCGCCGGAGTTATTCTTGGCCGGATACATTCCGCCGTTGCTGCAGCCGCTGCAATTCTCACAGCCGGTACCTTCGCAGCAGATGTTCTTCTTCTCCAGCTCTCCGGGACGACCAAAAAACCTGTCTTTGGTTTCCAAAACCTTTGATATTCCGGCCTTTACGGCCTTCCTCTTCGGCAGAGCCTCTCTTATGCGCTCCGCCATATCTGTAATTCTCTTAATATCTGTCACTTATTCTTCTCCGTCACTTCTAACGCAGCCCTTACAGCCGCTGCACCTGTCACATCCCGGTGTCACATCATAGCTGTAATTCGCTGCGGTAACAAGGGAAGCCACCGCCTGGGCGGCAATTCCCTCCTTAGCCCCGGTAAAACCGAGACCTTCCTCCGTAGTTGCCTTGATATTTATCTGATCCTTATCGATTCCAAGTACCCCGGCAATACAACATCGCATCTCTTCAATGTACGGAGCAAGCTTCGGAGCCTGCGCAATTATAGTCGCATCAATATTCTCAACAAAATAGGCTTTCTCCTGAATCAACAGCCTGACCTTCTCCAAAAGGACAAGACTGCTTATACCCTCAAACTCCTTCGAGCTGTCGGGAAAATGCCGGCCGATATCCCCGAGAGCTGCTGCCCCCAGGATAGCATCCATTATGGCATGTACCAGAACATCCGCATCCGAATGTCCGAGAAGCCCTTTCTCATACGGTATCTTCACTCCACCAAGCACAAGGTCTCTTCCTTCTGTCAGGCGGTGAACATCGTAACCTATACCTACACGCATATAAATTCCCCTTAACAGATGTGCCCACTACGAGCACTATATCTAATTAAGTATAGTAGATTGGGGAGAATAATTCAATAAAAGAGAAAAAAAGAACATCAATCCTGATATCGAGTATCAAAATTGATGTTCACATTAGTAGCGAGAGGGGGATTTGAACCCTCGACACTGCGGGTATGAACCGCATGCTCTAGCCAACTGAGCTATCTCGCCATATTGATGGGACCTACAGGGCTCGAACCTGTGACCCTCTGCTTGTAAGGCAGATGCTCTCCCAGCTGAGCTAAGATCCCATATCCAATCTGCGTGCCTCACGGACACTGCTTTGCTATTATATTATGTTCAATGGGATCTTGTCAACCGGATTTTTACTTTTTTGAATAAATTATTTAAGTTCCTCTGCGATCACCCTGACCGCGGGAGTTCTGACTCCGGCCTCAGCCAAAGCCTCTGTGAGATTTTCCGTCAAATCGAAATAGACGTCCCAGTAGTCCTCGCTTTTGACCCAGGCTCTCACGGTAAAAGTCATGCCCTCATTGGTACCCCGGATTATTCTTGCAAAAGGCTCCGGCTCTTTCATTACCCTCTCATCCCGGCAGATAGTTTCAAGAAGAAGGCTTTGAACTTTTCTTACTGATTCTCCTTTTCCGCAGGAGAATTCCAGGTCCACCCGTCTTGTGGGTTCTGAGGAATAATTGATTACATTGGCATTCATAAGGGAGCCGTTGGGAATAAGAACTCTCTTATTGTCCACGGTGGTAAGTCTTGTGTAGAACATGGAAATAGAACCCACAGTTCCTTCCTCTCCTGCTGCCATGATGTAGTCCCCCACCTGGAAAGGTCTGTGGATCATGATCATGATTCCTCCGGCAAAATTCGATAGAGAGCCCTGAAGAGCAAGGCCGATGGCTGCCGCCGCTGTGGTTAGGCCGGCAATGACTGTGCTCATGGGGATTCCGAAAACGCTGATGATGGAGATCAGAATGACAACCTTCAGAATTATCCTCAGGGCATTCATTCCGAAGATTCTTACGGTGTCATCGGTGCCGGCTTTTGCCGCCGCATTATCCAAAAGCTTGACCAGCTTCTTTGAAATCAAGGAACCTATTACAAGAATCAAAAGGGCAATTACTATCTTTCCCCCAACCTTAATGCCGATTTCCATCAGGGTTTCCAATATTTTCTCTAAATTCATATTACACCTCGTCTATCTCATAATAGTCTATCAGTTTCTTTTTGCGCCGATCCTTAATTCCCATGAAAATTCGAAGCACAATGGCCGCCGCCACCGCAAAAAGAACAAAGCCCACGCAAAAGACCGCAACTCTTACCGCCATATCCAGGAAAAATCCCTCCGGCAGCATATTGATCATTCGGGAGGTGTTTACATCAAACATCCAGTTGGCGTCCTCCCTGAAGCTGAAAAAAATCTCGTGGAATATCATAAAGGCCCTGTTGAAATTAAGGCTCACCACATAAGCAAGGATTCCCAGAAGAATAAAGAAGGCCGCCGTGACCTTGATAAAGATTCCGGGAAAGGACAGCCAGAACTTCCTTTTGAAAAGAACTGCCAAAAGGATGACAAGAGCAATGCCAAAAAGACATATCCGTCTAAGCTGAAGTCCCTTAAGAAAAAGGAACTGCACGTCCACCATGTGGTCTCTCTCTTCATCGTTGAAAAAGTCAATGGTCTCTCCCTTGACCTCGGCCTCCACGCTGAGCACCTCCTTGTCTCCTCTGAGGTAGCTCATCATGTATCTTGTAACCTCCATGAGACCGTCTATGGCAACTCCGGTGTGGTCGTCACAGTCATACTTCTCGTACTCCTTCTCGTACCATCCGAAATCAATGTAAAAAGCCGTCTCGCAGGCGGAAACAATTATAACTCCCAAAAGTAAAACGGAAAGGATGACGCTGATAAGTCCTCCTCTGTGTATTTTTTCCTGCATATAAATCTCCTGTTATCAGCCCTGATCCTCCCAGAACTTCCCGGCCCTGGCCTCGATCTCATCTATGGTGATCCTCTCAATATCAGTCCATTCTCTGGGGAAAAGCCGTCTGTGATCAGCCCTCCTGAATCTGTCATCGAGGAGTACTATTATACCACGATCCTCCCCGGTTCGGATAACCCTTCCTGCTGCCTGAAGGACTTTGTTCATTCCGGCAAAAAGATAGGCGAAGGCAAAACCATCCATATCCCTTGAATCGAAGTACTCTTTAATCAGTTCCCTCTCGGTACAGATCTGGGGCAGTCCGGTTCCGGCGATAAAAGCTCCGATAAGGGAGTCCCCGGTAAGGTCGATCCCCTCGGAAAAACCTGCTCCCATGACACAAAGTCCCAGCAGGCTCTCCTCTCCCCCTCCGGTAAATCTTTCCACGAACTCGTCTTTTTCCCGCTCACTCATGGCCTGACTCTGGCTGATGACTTCCGGCGCCTCCTCTTTGCTTTCGGAGAGCTTATCCCTTATGGCTGCCTCCACGTTTCCAAGGAAATCGTAGGAGGGAAAGAAGGCCATGTATTTGCCTTTTCGGCCTTTCATGCCCCGGATCACATACTCGGCGAAGTCCTGATAGGTTTTCTGTCCTCTTCTTGTGAAGCGGGTAGTTACCTCCTCCCCTATGAGCACCAGTCTTTTTCCGGGGTCAAAGGGGGAGTGGGCGTACACCGCATAGTCGTCCCCGGCGGTGCTTAAAAGGCTTTTGTAGTAGTTGATGGGCAAAAAGGTTGCGGAAAAGAATATCGTCGCCACCCCTTTGCTCAGATAATTGTTGAGGTTCGCAGCCGGATTTGCACAGAGCAGGTTGAGGCTGAACTCGCCGCCCTGGCTTTTTGTGTAGATTATGTAGTTCTCATCACAAAGCTCATAGATGGTCATGAACCGGCGCAGCTTAAAATAGAAGTCAAGCACCCCTTCCCTGGTCTCGTCGGGTCTGTTCTTGGTATCTTCCAGGTAACCGTCCAGCTCGGACATGAGGTTTATCATATGGAGCTCCAGATCTCCGATGAAATCCAGCTTGCACACCTGAGCGTCCCCGGCGGCTTTTTTGAGCTTCAAAAGGTCGCTGTTGCATCTGCTAAGCCTCTTTTCAAGACGGGGTCTTTTGTCCTTAATAAGCCTTCTGACTTCCAGAAAATCCTCCTTTACCAGGGTTCCGCTGTACATGTCTCTGCCCCGGTCCACCAAATTGTGGGCCTCATCAATGAGAAAAAGATACTTCTCCTTCACTGTATCGGAGAAAAAGCGCCTCAGATGGGCATTGGGATCAAAGAGATAGTTGTAATCACAGATCACCCCGTCTGCCCAGAGGGACAGATCGAGAGAAAGCTCAAAAGGACATACCCTGTGCTTTAAGGCATACCGGATAATTGTCTCTCTGTCCGCCACATCCTCCCCGGTCAGAATATCGTACAAGGCCCCGAG
Organism: Clostridiales bacterium; assembly: GCA_029007785.1. Lineage (GTDB taxonomy): Bacteria > Bacillota > Clostridia > Lachnospirales > Lachnospiraceae > UBA3305. The sequence goes on from JAQXIM010000124.1 coordinate 12,159, forward strand.
GATTCGGTCGTAGTGACCTTTGGCCACCTCGCAGTGCTCCGGGTTGCATTCCCGGCTCTCACAAAGACAGATCTTGTCCTTGGCGGTGATAACCAGCACCTTGAGAGAAAGTCCCTGCTCCTTTAAGATCCGGCAGGTCTTTAAGGCCACCTGCTGAGTGGTGGTCCTGGGGGTCAGATAGAAAAACTTGTCGATCAGCCCCTCCCCCATAGCTTTAACCCCGGGGAAAACCGCGGCGATGGTCTTGCCCACGCCGGTGGGCGCCTGGAGGAACATTTTTTTACCCCTTAAGATAGTCCGATAAATGTTCACTACCAGGTCTTTTTGCCCCTCCCGATATTCAAAAGGAAATTCAAGAGCGGCGGCACTTTCTGTGCGTTTTTTTCTCCATTCAAATGAAAACTTCGCCCAGGGCCTGTAGGAGTCGATCAGCTCTTCAAACCAGCTTCTTAACTCTTCCTTCTCAAATCGGCTCTCGAAGCACTTCACCTCATCAGTGTCCAGGTTCACGTAGGTCATTCGGATTCCTATCTCCGGGAGATCCTTTTCTTTTGCAAGGATGGCCCCATACACCTTGGCCTGGGCCAGATGAACAGGCTTTGGCTCTTCCAGCTTATTGAGATCCTGAAAAATACCTTTGATCTCATCCACGGTGTAAATATCACTGCTCTCACATATGATACCGTCAGCCCGGCCTTCCACCTCCAGAGCAAACTCTCCAAAGTCGATAGTCTCGCTTAAGGGTACTTCCGCCTTGTAGGTGGGTCCCATACTCTTCTGGATCCGCCTGTGAGCTCTGTTTCCCAGCTGCATGGCCTCCGGATCCACCTGCTGTATTCTGTTGTCGATGTCTCCGCTCTGCATCAGAAACTCCACCAGGTTTCTGACGGAAATATGAATGATCAATGGACACCTCACGAAAAACAGACAGCCCTTAAGGGCTGCCTGTTACAAACCTATGTAAAAATGCTTATTCTTCAACAGCAGCAGTGATCTCAATTTCACAGAGGCATCCCTTGGGAATGTCCTTTACTGCCACACAGCTTCTTGCGGGCTTGCCGGTGAAATACTGAGCATACACTTCGTTGAAAGCTGCAAAATCCGCAATGTCCGCAAGGAAACAGGTCGTCTTGATGACCTTGCTGTAATCAGATCCGGCTGCCTCAAGCATTGCAGCGATGTTCTTGCACACCTGGTGTGTCTGCTCCTCAATGGTCTTGGCCTCGATAACACCGGTCTCGGGATTGATAGGGATCTGACCTGATGCAAATAAGATACCGTTGTGAATCATTCCCTGAGAGTAGGGTCCTACTGCAGCGGGCGCCTTGTCTGTTGCTATTGCTCTCATAATAAACCTCCTGAATGGTTATTTTTATTCGTCTTCAAAGACTTCTTTGAGTTTCTCCTTGAAGCCTTTCTTCTTCGACGTTTCCTGTCCAAGCGAATTTCCGGAAAGCCTGTCAAAGTTTCTTAAGGCCTCCTTGGCCTCAGAGCTTAAGTGCTTAGGAGTCTCAATGTCAAAAGTAACATAGTGGTCACCCCTGACATCTCTGTTTCTCTGGTAGGGAACTCCCTTGCCTCTTAATCTTACCGTAGTTCCGGTATTTGTTCCAGGCTTAATTGTATAAGCTACGTCACCATCTATGGTGAGGACCTTAACTTCACCTCCGAGAACCGCCTGAGCATAGGAAATGGGAACTCTGGAGACGATATCCATGCCTTGTCTCTGAAGTACGGGATGGGGAGTTACATAAACCTCCACTAAGAGATCTCCTCTTTCTCCGCCGTTTATTCCCGGTTCTCCCTTGCCTCTTATGCGGATACTCTGACCGCTCTCAATACCTGCGGGAATGGCAACTGCAATGGTCTTTCTTGAGGAAGTATAACCGGTACCCCGGCAGGTAGGACACTTCTCTCTGATGACCTTACCTTTTCCCTGGCATTCCGGACAGGTCTGAACATTCTGAACCTGGCCGAAGAAGGACTGGCTGGTAAATACCACCTGGCCGCTTCCGTTGCATCGGTGACAGATCTCTGGACTGGTTCCGGGCTTGGCTCCGCTTCCGCCGCAGGCAGTACAGGGATCCTTCAAAACAATTTCCAGCTGCTTCTCACAGCCCTTCATGGACTCGTCAAAAGTAACCCTGACCCTGGCTCTTATGCTGGCACCTTTTCGGGGGGCATTAGGATTTCTTCTTGTACCGCCACCGAAAATGTTGCCGAAAATATCACCGAAAATATCGGAAAAGTCCGAACCGGAGAAATCGAATCCACCGCCGCCCATGTTGGGATCAAAAGCCGCATGGCCATACTGGTCGTACTTGGTTCTCTTCTCGGAATCGGAAAGGATAGCGTAGGCTTCCGACGCCTCCTTGAACTTCGCCTCGGCCTCCTTGTCACCGGGATTTACATCCGGATGATACTTCTTGGCAAGTTTTCTGTATGCTGATTTGATCTGGGCGTCTGTGGCATCTCTGCCCACACCCAGCACCTCATAATAGTCTCTTTTAGCTTCTGCCATCTTATCTCGTCTCTTCTTCTCAAAAATATCGTTGTTTCAATACGCCCAAATCGGCTCAGCAAAAGCCGAACCGATCCGGGTATTTCAAATATTAATTACAGTTCTCTGTAGTCACCGTCTACGATGTCGTCACCGTAACCGGCTTCTGATCCGCCCTGAGGGCCTCCCTGTGCTCCTGAAAAACCGCTCATGTCAGGACCTGCACCCTGTGCTCCCTGAGCCGCCTGAGCGTTCTCATATACTTTTGCAAAAAGCTTCTGAGCACTATTCATAAGCTTATCCTTAGCTGCCTTGATATCGTTGACCTGAGTATCGCTCATTTCAACATTGGCAGTCTCCTCAACCAGCTTCTTGAGAGCCGCAAGATCTGCTTCAACCTCAGCCTTATCCGCAGGATCAAGCTTGCTTCCAACCTCTTCCATAGCCTTCTCTGTCTGGAATACCATGGAATCTGCTTCGTTTCTTGTATCGATAGCTTCCTTTCTCTTCTTGTCCTGAGCCTCGAACTCAGCTGCTTCTCTTACAGCTCTGTCGATATCCTCATCAGACATGTTGGATCCGGCTGTGATGGTGATGTGCTGTTCCTTGCCGGTTCCGAGATCCTTAGCGGAAACGTTTACGATACCGTTGGCATCAATATTGAAAGTTACTTCGATCTGAGGAACACCTCTTCTTGCAGGAGGAATTCCGTCAAGTCTGAACTGTCCGAGGGACTTGTTGTCTCTTGCGAACTGACGCTCACCCTGTACAACGTTGATGTCTACTGCAGTCTGATTGTCTGCTGCAGTTGAGAAGATCTGGCTCTTGGTTGTAGGGATGGTTGTATTTCTCTCGATCAGTCTTGTTGCAATTCCGCCCATTGTCTCAATAGAGAGTGAAAGGGGAGTTACATCAAGAAGAAGGATGTCGTTAGCTGCTCCGTCACCGCTGAGCTTACCACCCTGGATGGAAGCACCGAGAGCTACACACTCATCAGGGTTAAGTGCCTTTGAAGGCTCTTTGCCTGTGAGCTGCTTAACCTTATCCTGTACCGCGGGAATTCTTGTGGAACCACCAACAAGAAGTACCTGTCCAAGCTCTGAAGCAGTGATACCTGCATCTGAGAGAGCTCTTCTTACAGGCTCTGCGGTAAGCTCTACCAGATCATGAGTGAGTTCGTTGAACTTAGCTCTTGAAAGGTTCATATCCAGGTGCTTAGGGCCTGTCTCGTTAGCGCCGATGAAAGGAAGGTTGATGTTTGTGGTCATTGCAGCGGAAAGCTCTTTCTTTGCTTTCTCGGCAGCTTCCTTAAGTCTCTGCATAGCGAGACGATCGCTGGTGAGGTCGATGCCTTCCTTAGCTTTGAAGTCTGCGATCATGTAATCAACGATCTTCTTATCGAAGTCATCACCACCGAGTCTGTTGTTGCCGGCTGTAGCAAGAACCTCGATTACGCCGTCGCCGATATCGATAATAGATACATCGAAAGTACCGCCGCCAAGGTCGTAAACCATGATCTTCTGCTCACCTTCATTGTCAAGGCCGTATGCAAGGGCTGCTGCTGTGGGCTCGTTGATAATACGCTTAACTTCAAGACCTGCGATCTTACCTGCATCCTTGGTAGCCTGACGCTGTGCATCGTTGAAATATGCGGGAACTGTGATAACCGCCTCAGTAACCTTCTCACCAAGGTATCCTTCAGCATCATTCTTCAGCTTCATGAGGATCATTGAGGAAATCTGCTGAGGAGAATAGCTCTTGCCGTCAATGTTTACTTTGTAATCGGTACCCATCTCTCTCTTAATTGAAGAAATGGTTTTCTCTGAGTTTGTTACTGCCTGTCTCTTGGCAGGTTCACCTACAAGACGCTCACCGGTTTTGCTGAATGCAACAATACTGGGAGTAGTACGAATACCTTCTGTATTTGCAATAACGACGGGTTTTCCACCTTCCATAACAGCTACACAGCTATTTGTGGTTCCCAAATCAATACCAATAATTTTTCCCATGATCTATTCCTCCTGATTACGAATTATCTATAAAGATATTGTTTCGTATAAGCAGATAAGAAATTCTTTCTCGTCACTCATACGTGGTAAACATAATTATAATCGAATCGGCCGAGCCGAATCTTTCTTTCTGCTGCGCTTCCCTGCGCAGCTGCAGGTACATACATCAGCAGTGTAATGTGAACCTCTGACTTCGAGATATCTTCGGTTTTCTGATACTAGTTGGCTACCTTTACCATGCTGTACCGAACAACGGCATCCCGGTAAGTATAACCTTTCTGGAATTCTTCAATCACTACATTTTCGCCGACGGATTCATCTTCCACATGCATAACTGCATTGTGATGTTCCGGATCAAAGCTTTTGCCGACCGATTCAATGGCTTTTACACCGATCTCTTCCAATTCCTTCATCATCTGGCGATATACTTTATCCATTCCGCTGACAAATGCATCCTGGAGCTGATCTTCCGGTACAGAACTCAGCCCTCTTTCAAAATTGTCAATGGTAGGAAGAATCTTCTCTACCACACTCTTTGCGCCAATTTCAAACATGGCAGCTTTTTCTTTCTCAGTTCTCTTTCGATAATTCTCAAATTCTGCCATCGTTCGCTGAAGACGATCCGTCAGTTCAGCGATCTTTGCTTCTGCTTCCCGCTGACCATTATCCTTTTCGTCCTGTTCTTCTGTCTCTATGGTTTCTGCTTCCGTATTTTCTTCCGCAGCTTCCACACTTTCTGTCGCTTCATCTGCTTTCACAGTTTCTTCTTCGGAAGCATTTTTATTTATATCTTTTTCTTCCACCAGACAATCCTCCTTTAATTCCTTCACAAGGTTCTCTGACAAAAACCATTTTTATGCCGCTAAGGCTCCTTAAAAATACTGTCCAGCTCCGTCATGGTGCTTTTCAATGTCTTTACAACTTTCTGATAATCCATACGTTTCGGACCAATAATACCGATTTTTCCCTGAACGCCTTCTCCCAGCTCATAGGTAGCAGTAACCACACTGCAGTTTTTCATGGATTCAATCGGAACTTCTTCTCCGATATAAACCTGTATATCATGCTTGCTTTCATCTTCTCCATCGCTGCCATTCTGGTTTACAATATAGCCCAGGGAATCTTTTTCCTCCAGAGTACTGATCAGTTCGCTGGCCCGATCTCCGCCGGTTAATTCCGGATATTTAAAAATATTGGGAGCACCGCTGGTATAAATGGGAACTCTGTCATCTCCCCGAATGGAATCAGCCACCGCATCCAGAACCTTGCTCACAATATCACTGTGAGTGCCGGCCTGTTCTTTCATCTTGGTAATAATGTCCAGATTGATCTCTTCTATGGTCAGCCCATTCAGATTACTGTTCAGCAGAAGATTCAGGTTCAGTACCTCATCCTGAAGGATATCATCTCCAATATTTAAAATATTGTTCTTCACAATATTTCCTTCTGTGACAATGACTGCCAGGAGTTTCCCTTCTCCCATGGGAGAGAGCTGAATAAACTTTAATTTATTCTTCCTGTATCTGGGACCGGTAATCATGGTCGCGTAATTGGTATTGGCTGCCAGAATTTTTGCCATCTGCATCAGCAGCTCTTCTACCCGATCCACACGTTTCAGCAAATGCTGACTCTCATCGTCTGCCGGCAGCTGACGGTCAAACATCATACTGTCCACATAAAGGCGATATCCTTTATCCGTGGGGATTCTTCCGGCTGAAGTATGAGGCTGAACAATGTATCCCATTTCTTCCAGATCCGACATCTCATTTCGAATCGTAGCGGGAGAGAGCTTTACATCCAAATACTTGGAAATCGTTCTCGAACCAACCGGTTCACCGGTTTCCTGGTAGTTCTGAATGATCGCATATAGGATTTTCTGCTTTCTTTCATCCAGTTCCATCATACTCCCCCTTTCTTTTGTTAGCACTCATTTGTTTGGAGTGCTAATATCTTTCTTAGATAAAATACCACTCTGTTCAGCCTTTGTCAACTGTTTTCATAAATTATTTTTATTTTATGTCAGTGAAATCACAGCCCTCTCCATGAGCCTTTCCTGTCTTCCTGCCGATAATCCCCTGTATTCTCAATGGCAATCGCTTTATTCTTCATCCCCTGACCAATATTCCCGATACAGAAACGCCACCCGTCCGGGAATGCTCTCCCTTTCGAATGGCGCAAATCTATTGTCTTCTCTTTTTCTTTACAAAATAATTCAGAACCCCGCCAACCACAATGATGATCAAAGCTGTCACTACAACTCTTTTCGCTGCTTCCTGAGGCATCTGGGCTTTTCCTGTGATAGTTTCCTGATAAAAGGTCAGGGTATAGGCAATCTCATGGGGAACTCCCATGGCAGTGGTGTCAGCCAGAACCTGCATTTCCTGATCCATGACAGTAATGGGAATCTCAAAAACAGAGCTGATTTCCGGTTCTGACAAATTATCATAACGTGTCCCATCCACCACCATATAATCGTAGGAAGAACTGCTCCACTCTACTCTGGCATAGGCACGTCCATCCCGGACAATCATGAGCGTTGGTGATGTAACGGAAGCTTTACCACTTCCTCCTGCCAACACCACATCAATTCCGTATTCTCCATCGGACAAATGAACTTCCATGGCCTGGGCCTCGGAAGGATTTCCATTCGCAGAAGAAGTATCTTCTCCGTTGTCCGGCTTCTCATCTTCTCCCCTATCGGCTTCCTGACTTTCCGCCTCAAGTATTCCGTCTTCCCTCTTTTCGCCTTCCGGAGAAGCGCCATCCTTCCTCTCATCCTGTTCCGATTTTTCCAGAAGTTTCATGGCATCTTCAATTAAATCATAATCGGGAAGTTCCACAAGAAGAGCTTCTTCCGGCAGGGCAGATGCCTCAAAAAGAATTTTCCGGTCATACCACATTTCCCGACGCTTGCTGAAGGCAGCGCAGTCAATCTCTTTATCCAGAGCTTCCACAGGAACGGTATAGACGTAATACCCGTCATCAGTTTCTTCATATCCAATATAGGCAGAAACATCACTTTCGGCAGCTTCCTCACCTGTTCCCATGAACAATTTCAGATATCCGGTTCCGCTTAATGTAATTTCAGCAGTCATATCCCCATCGGTTACTGTAAGTTCTGCATGGACAATCCGAAACTTGGAAGAGCTGGATTCCACTTCAATCGAATAAACGCCATCTTTAACATCTCTTCCATATATGGGAAGCATACCATATTTCCTGACTGAGCCGACGGATGCTATGGAACTGTTCCCTGCTGTCTGATGATAGTTCGGTGATTCTACCGAAGATGCCAGCGATATATCTGCACAAAGAAGCATTCCTGCCAGCAAAAAAACTGTTATTACCCATATTTTTCCTATATTCTTTATTCTCTTCTTTATTTCTTCCATAATTTCTGCCCTTCTCCCAGATATATTCTATTTCAGATTTTAACCGACCTCAGTCTGTTCCCTATCATAACACGGATACAGGAGACATACAATGTCAAAGTATCAGGGAATTCTCATTGAAAACTAACGATAAAATAGGTATAATGAGACAAATTGCACTTGTTTCGCTCCTGGATTTCAATATTTCGGGAAGGAACAAGTCCAAAGATCAACAGAGAACGATTTGAGTTCCGCTAGAAGAGGAGATGTATATATGAAAGAAACTGGAATTCTTTACGGCGTGGGCGTGGGGCCCGGAGACCCGGAACTGATGACATTGAAAGCCTGCCGACTGATCCGTGAAAATGAGGTGATTGCCGTTCCCGGTGAAATCCCTCAGGATACCGTTGCTTATAAAATCGCTGTTCAGGCAGTTCCGGAGTTAAAAGACAAAACTCTGCTCCCTATTTATATGCCCATGACCCATGATCTGGATGAACAGAAACGCAATCATGAAAAGGGAGCCAATGACCTGATATTCTGGCTGAACAAAGGGAAAAATGTGATTTTCCTGACTCTGGGAGACCCCACGATTTATTCCACTTTTTCCTATCTTCAGAGAATCGTAGAGAAATCCGGTTATTCAACGGCTCTTGTCAGCGGCATTACTTCTTTCTGTGCTGCTGCCGCAAGAATGAATCTGCCTCTGGCAGAATGGCAGGAACCCCTTCATATTATTCCCGCCGTTCATCGATTAGACACCAAACTGGATCAGGACGGAAATTATATCCTGATGAAATCCGGAAAAAAAATGAATCAGGTAAAGCAAATCCTGAAAGACAGCCACCATCGTGTTGTTATGGTGGAAAACTGCGGCATGGAAAATGAACATATTTACAACAGTCTGGATGAGATTCCGGATGACGCCGGATACTATTCTCTGATTATTGCCAAAGAATCCTCCGAAAAAGAATAGTAATCCAGGTGAATCAGAAAGAGAGAAGAAGTAATCCGTTTCCGGGAAGAAGAACCGGAACAAACTCTTATTCCGGGAAGGGATATATCAACAACATATGATTGAATTAAGAAATCTAACAAAAAAATTCGATAATTTCACAGCCGTGGATTCTCTGAATCTTACCATAAACACCGGCGAGTTTTTTGGGCTTCTGGGGCCAAACGGAGCAGGAAAAACCACAACCATCGGTCTTTTATCCACCCTTCTCCTCCCCACCCAGGGAGAAATCCTCTTTGACGGAGAAGTTCTTTCCCGCCAACGCCCTGATTTAAAACGAAAACTCAGCGTGATTACCCAGGAGTATTCCATGCGTCAGGATATGACCATGGATGAAATCATGGAATATCAGGGGCGGCTTTATTTCATGCCCAAAAAGCTGATCCGTTCCCGGACAGAAGAGCTGCTTGATTTTTGCGGTCTGATCGATTACCGTCATCGAAGTGTGCGAAAACTATCCGGAGGAATGAAGCGCAAACTCATGGTGTGCAGAGCACTGCTCACCGAACCGGAAATCCTTCTTCTGGATGAACCTACTGCAGGCATGGATGCCCTGTCCCGCCGACAGATGTGGAATCTGCTTCGTAAGCTCAATGAAAAGAATCTCACGATTCTGCTGACCACCCACTATATGGAAGAAGCAGAATCTCTCTGCAGCCGGGTAGCCTTGATGAACCACGGCAAATTGGAAGAAATAAACACCCCACAAGCATTCATTCAAAATCTGGGTGCCTACACCGTGGATCATTTTACGACGGATGGAACAGTCAGCCGCTTCTTCCACCAACGGGAAGATGCTATTTCCTATTTATCCTCTCTTTCGGGACAGACCGCTCTCCGAGATACCACTTTGGAAGATGTATTTTTGGAAAGAGCCGGCAATCGACTCAGCTGACGCTTCATTGAATATGCACCATCACTCATCGTAACCGAAAAACTATTTAAGCAGTAAGGATGTATGAAACAAAATGGGAATCATTACAATACTTTGGGAGAAATGGACCGAATTCAAACGGGACTTCTACAAAATTACCCTGGCTGCCATGGTGGCACCTCTGATGTATCTAATCGTCTTTGGTCTTGGGATTCAAACAACTTCACACGGTGAGCCATATCTCTATTATCTGATTCCCGGTGTTGTCTCCCTGACCACGATGAACGGCAGTTTTAATGCCATCGCCCAGAATCTGAATGTTCAGCGTCTATATGAGAAAGCCTTTGATCAGGTCATGATCTCTCCTACCCCTTTATGGCAATTCATCCTGGGACAGATTTTAGGAGGAACCCTTCGCGGACTTTATGCCGGCAGCATTATCCTCTTGCTGACGTTTCCCATTGGTACGGGACTGATTTTCAACGGATTGTCTCTGTTTATCCTGTTTTTGAACGGTGCTGTATTTTCCAGTCTGGGAGTGGTTGTATCTTTCTTAGCAAAAAACCATGCGGATGTACCTCGTTTCTCCAATTACATCATTATGCCCATGGCCTATATGTGCAACACCTTTTTTTCTACAGAGAAAATGCCCCATGGTTTGAGGGAAGCTGTGGGTGCTCTCCCCCTCTCTCAGACCAGCAATATGATTCGTTCCATCGCATCCGGAGGGGAATATTCTTTGTCAGGAATCCTGATTCTGTTTCTCTATCTGACCGTATTTACGGGAATTTCTTTCTGGTTTCTGTATAAAAAAAAGAATCTGTAAAAAAATGAGCGTCCCCGAAGGATGCTCATTTTTTTACAGATTCCTGATTTTTTATTCCTGTCCGTAACCGTCCGGATTTCCGCTCTGCCATCTCCATGCGTCTTCGCACATCTCTTCGATGTTCTTCTCCGCTTTCCATCCCAATTCTTTTTCGGCCAGACTGGGATCTGCATAGCAGGCAGCAATATCACCGGGACGACGATCGAGAATTTCATAAGCAATGGTATGACCGCAGGCCTTTTCAAAGCTTCGGATTACATCCAGAACGCTGTACCCGGTTCCCGTTCCCAGATTATATACGCGAACACCGGATTTTGTTTCCTCCAGCTTCTCAATGGCCTTCACGTGACCCCTGGCCAGATCTACCACATGGATATAGTCACGAACGCCGGTTCCATCGGGTGTATCGTAATCATTTCCAAAAACTCCCACCCGTTTCAGTTTACCGATGGCAACCTGAGCCACATAGGGAAGAAGATTATTGGGAATGCCCTTGGGATTCTCTCCGATTTTTCCGCTGGGATGGGCACCGATAGGATTAAAATAGCGAAGCAGCATAATATTCCATCGGGAATCCGACGTATAAAAATCACGAAAGATTTCTTCCTGCATCAGTTTGGTCCGTCCATAGGGGTTGGTTACGTGAAGAGGAAAATCTTCCCGAATAGGAACACTGGCAGGATCCCCGTAAACTGTGGCAGAAGAACTGAACACAAGATTTCTGCAGTCATGTTTTCTCATCACATCACAGAGTACCAGAGTACCGGTAATATTATTCCAATAATACTCCAAAGGTTTTGCCACAGATTCCCCAACTGCTTTCAGACCGGCAAAGTGAATCACCGCCTCAATATGTTCCCGGGAAAAGACTTCTTCCATGGCTTCCCGATCCAACATATCCGCCTCATAAAAAGTCAGTGTTTTTCCGGTAATCTCCTGGACTCTCCGAAGAGATTCCGCGCTGGAATTCACCAGATTATCTACAACAACAACTTCATAACCTGCTTCCAAAAGCTCGACACAGGTATGGCTTCCTATAAATCCGGCTCCGCCGGTAACTAAAACAGCCATTTTTTGACCTCTCTTCCTAAGCTGCCGCAAAGGACAGGCAGCTTCTCATTGACAGAAAATATCCCTATCGATTAATTCCAGCCGGATAGAATCCCTTCTCTACCAGTTCCGTAAATGCCTGCTTCACGGCATACTTATCTTCCTGGTATGTGATTCCAAACCAGCGATCCGGAGTCGGCAGCAATACTACATTGGCCTCTCCCTTCTGAATCATCCCATCGATAATATCCGGCAAAAGATATTCTGCCTTCAGATCTCCATCCGGAACATGGTCCAGAAAGTCTTCGAAGCCCTTCTGCAGAACCTGGAGAAAATCCGGAGTAAAGCCCCACATATTCATGGAAACATAGCTTTCTGCGTCCAGAGGCTTATTGGTTCCGTCCGGCAGAAGAACTGCCGCACCCTCGTCTGTTTTCATAATACTTCTTGTTTCATCCACACCGACAAGGCTTCCCTCTTCATCGAGCCGACAAATTCCCCTGGTTACGGTTCCGTTGTCACTGAGTGTATTCTTAAGAATAAATCCTGCCATACAAATCGGATAAGGTCCCTGGGAATGGCTGGGATGCTGCAGAAGAAAATCGTGGAGCTGAACAAAGGCTTCCTTTCCATAATAATCATCTGCATTGATAACAACAAAAGGTACGTCCACTGCATGGAGACAGGAAAGCACAGCCTGCCCTGTTCCCCATGGTTTTTTCCGGTCTGCAGGTACCTTCCGGTCTCCGGGGAGATCGGACAGTTCCTGAAATACATAGGTGACAGGAGCTACCTTCTCAATCCGGCTGCCAATGATTTCTCTGGAATCTTTTTCCAAATCCTTTCGAATAATAAATACGATCCGATTGAACCCAGCTTCCAGTGCATCATGAATGGAGTAATCCATAATAATCTCTCCGGCAGGACCCACCGGTTCCAACTGCTTAATGCCCTGACCAAAGCGACTGCCGATACCGGCTGCCATAATAACAAGTGCTGTATCCACTTAAGTCCTCCTCTGATGTTATTTCTCTTTTTCTGCCTGAAAACCGAAAAATTCAGGAACAGATATCAAAGAGAGTATCCTGCTTCCGCTTCTTGCCTATACAATGTTTCTTCCCTATACAACCTGGAAGATATAAAATTTCAAATAATCCGTCTCCGGAACATTCCATAGAATGGGGTGATCCGGCGCCTGCTGTCTGGCTTCAATCTGACGCAGTTCCACACCGGCATCTTTTGCTGCCTGATGAAGCATCTTAACAAAAAGCTGGTCTTCCATAAAATGAGAGCAGGAACAGGTAGCCAGATATCCTCCTCTGGGCAGCAGCTTCATAGCCCGGAGATTGATTTCCTTATAGCCCCGGGAAGCATTTTTTACGGTTTTTCTTGATTTTGTAAAGGCAGGTGGATCCAGGATCACAAAATCGAACCGTCCTTCACCACTGGCTTCCAGCTCAGGAAGAAGTTCAAATACATTGGCTGCCTGGAAATCCATAACCGCATCAAGACCATTTTTTACTGCATTGGCCTTTGCCATGGCCACTGCAGACTCAGAAATATCCACAGAACGTACGTATTCAGCCCCGCCCATGGCTGCATTCAAGCCAAAAGACCCGGTATGAGTAAAGCAGTCCAGGACTCGCTTTCCCTTTGCCAGTCTGGCTACAGCCTGACGATTATATTTCTGATCCAGGAAAAATCCCGTCTTCTGTCCATTTTCAAAATCCACCGTATAACGAATACCATTTTCACAGATCTCCGTCACTGTGGAATCCGGTGTTTCCACACCAGGGAGGGGGAACCAGCCCTTATTCTCCGGCAGCCCTTCCCGCTGACGGATTGCCACGTCATTTCTTTCATAGATTCCACGGATATCCTGACCATCTTCTTTCAATACCTGATAGATCAAAGGGAACAGCATCTGCTTGCGTTTTTCCATTCCCACCGACAACGTCTGGGTTACCAGAATATCGGAGAATCGATCCACTGTAAGCCCCGGGAACTGATCCGCCTCACCAAAAATCACACGGCAGCAGGAAATATCATCTCCCATAACCGTCTTTCTGTAATTCCAGGCATAGCGAATTCTTCTTTCCCAAAATTTTTCATCAAATGAATCGTTGGCGTTTCGGGAAATCAGACGGATACGAATCTTTGATTTTTCACTCAGGAAACCGGTTCCCAGATATTTTCCCTTTTCACTGAGAACATCCACCAGATCTCCATTTTCCACCTCGCCTTCCAGGGAAGTGATCTCTGCATCATATACCCAGGGATGACCCGTTTCCCAGAAACGTTCTCCCTTTTTTGTTATAACTGCCCTGGCATAAGGCCTGCCGTTTTGTTTCATAAAAGCTCCCTTCCTATCGGATGACAGGGGGAGATCGACAAATTCGGTCTCCCCCCAAATATCTGGTGTATGGATTATCAAGCCTTGGCAGCAGCCAGTGCCTGTTCTACGTCAGCGATGATATCTTTCACATCCTCAATTCCCACACTGAAACGAATCAGATCGGGACGTACACCGGCTTCCACCAGCTGTTCGTCATTCAGCTGACGATGGGTATGGCTGGCAGGATGCAGTACACAGGTTCTGGCATCTGCGACGTGGGTAACAATGGCTACCATTTTCAGATTGTCCATAAAGCGAACAGCCATATCTCGTCCGCCCTTAAGACCAAAGGAAAGTACACCGCAGCTTCCACCGGGCATATATTTCTGTGCTACTTCATAGTATTTGTCTCCCGGCAGACCAGGGTATTCTACCCAGGCAACATCCTCACAGGACTGAAGATATTCGGCCACCTTCTGAGCATTCTCACAATGTCTGGGCATTCTCAGGTGAAGAGATTCCAGTCCCAGATTCAGCAGGAAGGCATTCATGGGAGACTGACAAGTTCCCAGATCACGCATCAGCTGAGCAGTTGCTTTCTGAATGTATCCCATTTTTCCGAATTTTTCTGCATAAACAATTCCATGATAGGATTCGTCGGGAGTACACATTCCCGGGAACTTTTCTGCATGGGCCATCCAGTCAAAATTGCCGCTGTCCACAATACATCCGCCGATCGTAGACGCATGGCCTTCCATATATTTGGTAGTGGAATGGGTTACAATATCTGCTCCCCATTCAAAAGGACGACAGTTAATCGGAGTGGCAAAGGTGTTATCCACAATGAAGGGTACACCGTGACGATGAGCAAGACGGGCAAATTTCTCCAGATCCAACACAACCAGGGCCGGATTGGCAATGGTTTCTCCAAATACAGCCTTGGTATTCGGTCGGAATGCTTTCTCCAGTTCTTCCTCGCTGGCATCCGGATCTACCAAAGTTACATCAATCCCCTGTTTTTTCATAGTAACGGTCAGCAGATTGGAAGTACCTCCATAAATGGTGGCAGAGCTGACAATATGATCACCGGCGCTGCAGATGTTCGTCAGTGCAAGAAAATTGGCAGCCTGACCGGAAGAAGTCAGCATACCGGCAATTCCGCCCTCCAGAGCAGCAATCTTGGCTGCTACTGCATCACAGGTGGGGTTGGCCAGACGGGAATAGAAATATCCCTCTGCTTCCAGATCAAATAATTTTCCCATATAATCACTGTTTTCATATTTGAATGTCGTGCTCTGATAAATCGGAAGCACACGGGGTTCTCCGTTCTTCGGCTTCCACCCTCCCTGAATACAACTGGTATCTCTTCCGTAATTCTGTTCCATGGTTTTCCTCTCAATCTCCCTGCCAGGCAGAGAATAGTATTTCAAATTGATGCAGACAGACTTCTGCATACTAAAAACTAATTACCTGATAAGTATACGTGATTATTCGACTTCCGTCAATTGTTTCCCCCGGTTTCCTCCTTTTACAGACATTTCCCATTCTGATTTAAATGATTTTATTATTTATTTATTTGCTTTTTCACTATTTCATGTTTTTTCTTTGACATATATTATGCGGCATGATAAAATGAAAATGAAACATTTTCGTTCATGAATTATTCTGAACGGTCTGCCTCCTCCATCCCTTCCCGGTGTTGAAAGAGGCTCACAATTCTCATTTCTTCCGAAAGGAGCACACATGAGTAGTATTGACAAGCATTACCTGGAGACCTTGTCTTATCAGTTTCCTTCCATTGCAAAAGCCAGCACAGAGATTATCAATCTGTGCTCTATCCTTCAGCTGCCCAAGGAAACCGAACATTTTATGACGGATATCCACGGCGAGTATGAACAGTTTAACCACATTATGAAAAACGGTTCCGGTACCGTTCGAAGCAAAATCGAAGATGAGTTTGGATTTTCCCTTACCAAGGAAGATAAGACCGAATTAGCCACTTTGATCTATTACCCAAAAGAAAAAATAAAGCTGATAGAAGAATCCGGTGCCAATATGCATGACTGGTACCGCACCATGCTGCTGCGGGTCATCCGCATTGCCAAGCATGCGTCCAGAAAATACACCCGTTCCAAAGTACGTAAATCCATGCCGAAGGAATTTGCCTATATCATTGAAGAATTGATGGCAGAAAACGATCTTTCTGACAAAGAGAAATACTACGAAGGTATTCTGGAGGCTTTGATCAAGACAAACCGGGCAAAAGAGTGTCTGTGTGCCTTCTCTGAGACGATTCAGAATCTGGTTGTCAACCATCTGCATATCATTGGAGATATCTATGACAGAGGTCCCGGCCCCCACTATGTAATGGATACCTTGATGAATCTTCATTCCGTTGATATCCAGTGGGGAAACCATGATGCTGTCTGGATCGGTGCTGCCTGCGGTAATCTGGCCTGCATTGCCACTGCCCTTCGTCTGACCGCCCGTTACGGAAATCTGGATACGGTGGAGGACGGCTACGGAATCAACCTGATTCCTCTGATGCGTTTTGCCATGGATACATACGGTGATGATCCCTGCACCTGCTTCAAGGTAAAATACGATGAGAAGACATACGACATCAATGATCTTCCTTTGGATACGAAGATGCATAAGGCCATTGCCATCATCCAGTTTAAACTGGAAGGTCAGCTGATTAAGCGTAATCCGGAATTCCATATGGAAGACCGTCTCCTTCTGAGTCAGATCGATTACGAAAAGAAAACCATCATGTGTTATGGAAAGGAATATCCTCTGGAAGATGGTTATTTCCCCACGATTGATCCGAAAGATCCTTATAAACTGACCGAGGCAGAACAGCTTCTCATGGATCGTCTTCAGCAGAATTTTGTAAACTGTGAAAAGCTTCAGCGCCACGTTCGATTCCTGCTGAATAAAGGAAGTCTGTATCTGCTCTACAACTCCAATCTGTTGTTCCATGGATGTATTCCCATGACAGAAGAGGGAGACTTCCTCAGTGTTACACTGGACGGAAAAACTTACAAAGGCAAAAAGCTCATGGATTATCTGGACAGCTGCGTACGTAAAGGCTACTATCTGCCCTACGGTCCTGAAAAACAAAAAGCTACCGATATCATCTATTTCCTTTGGACTCATCCGGCTTCACCGCTCTTCGGAAAATACAAGATGACTACCTTTGAAAGATATTTCATCAAAGATAAAGCCACCCACGAGGAACCCAAAACACCTTATTACAAATTATACAATGATGAAACTGTCATCAATAAAATCTTTGATGAGTTCCAGCTGGATCACGACAGTTCCCATATCATCAACGGTCATGTTCCGGTGAAGCAGATCAAGGGAGAATCTCCCATCAAATGCGGCGGCAAGCTTCTGTTGATTGACGGAGGCTTCTCACGTGCTTATCAGAAGACGACCGGTATTGCCGGCTACACCCTGATTTCCAACTCCTACGGTTTGAAACTGGTTTACCATGAACCCTTCACTTCTACGGAAGACGCAATCCGCACAGGAAGTGATATCCGTTCTGAGACTTTCGTCGTAGAGAAAGTAACCCATCGTCAGAAAGTACGGGAAACCGATACAGGTGCACGTCTTTATCAGACCATCGAAGAGCTCACCGCTCTCCTGGATGCTTACCGAAGCGGTGAAATCCGTGAACGTGAATAATCCGAAGCTTTGCCCAGCAGCAAAAAAAGATCGTCGGCATGCCGGCGATCTTTTTTTGCTGCTTTGTTTCATCTTAGTTGTCTGACTGACTGCGGAATTCCTCCGCCCATTCTCCATTGACGAAAATATCCACTCTCTTTCCGTCGGAAGTAACTCCCTGTATGTTCATATCGGGAGTACCAATCATGAAATCCACATGAATCAGGGAATCATTGATACCTGCTTCTTTCCACTCTTCCGCTGTCATCTTATCATAATTCGGCAGCACATTGGAGAAACCGGCTCCCAAAGCCAGATGGCAGCTGGCATTCTCATCAAAAAGAGTTTCATAGAACATATGACCTGTCTGGGAAACAGGAGAACTCTCCGGAACGAGAGCAACTTCCCCTAAACAGCAGGATCCCTCATCCATGGTAATGATTTTCCCAAGAACCTCTTCTCCGCAGCGAGCGCTCCAGGATACGGCTTTTCCTTCTTTAAATTCCACCCAAAAGTCTTCAATCAGCATTCCCTGATAAGAAAGGGGTTTGGAAGATACCACTTTTCCTTCTGCACGTCCGCTGGCCGGAGTTGTGAAAATTTCCTCCGTAGGCATATTGGGATTATAGTAAGTTCCGCCCATGGTATACTCTCCGCCGCCCATCCATACGGCACCGGGAATCAACCATACACGAAAATCTGTTCCCAGCTGATTCTTATACTCCAGGTATTCAAAACCATATTCATTCAGCTTCCGACAGCGCTCCAGAAACTGATGATTGTGACGATTCCATGCATCCACCGGATCCTTATCTTTTTCTATGTGAACACAGGAAAAAATATCTTCCCAAAGCTTCGCCTGAGCCGCTTCCTCCGTCTCGTTGGGATAAACCTTCTTTGCCCAGGAGGGAGAAGGAACGGCAATGATGGTCCACTGATCACGGTTTTCTCTGGCATCCCGGTATTTCTTCAGCACACGGTTTTTCTTTACCATGGCCTGCTGCATTTTTTCCGGATCTACTCCGGCAAGACCATCGGGATCGTCACTGAGAATATGAATATGACAGGGCAGCTCCTCTGCCATCCAACGATGTTTTGCCTCCAGCCATTCCGGCACTTCCCCCAGACTTTCGACCGTTTCGTACTGGTAAGCCATTTTGGTCACCGGCTGAAAAGTCCACTCCATCATCACCTTTCCAGCACCTGCAAGATAGCACTCTTCTGCCACCATAGCAGCAAATTCATGCTGCTCGGGAGACACAAAAATCATGACTGTCTGACCGGGCTGAACATTTACCCCGGTACATACTGCCAATTTTGCATATTTTCTGATTCTTTCCTGATCCATTACTTATTACTCCTTTTTCTATCCCCGAAAACGCTTCTGAAGCTATGATTCTTCCGAAATCTGATTAACGGGTATGTATGTGAAATGTTCCGGCTTTTTTATTATCCGAACCGGAGATCTGCCGAAACCGACCACAAAGCCTCTCATTCAATCTCCGCGGTTTTCCTTTTCACTGGAATCTTTTTTCTTTTTGCATATCGGAATCATCATAGCACATTCTGACACCGGAAACAACATTTCTGCCTCCAGCCTATTTTGAATTCCCCATTGCCTGTGATTCTTTCTCAGAAAAAATTCCAGCCGAGGGTCTCTCACTGACCTGCCCCGACTGGTTTTTCTTTGAAAATGTTTTTCCACCTCCCATCATCATGGGTACGGCATAAGTCGAAAAACGAACGTTCTGCGTAATATCAAAATTATCAATCGCCTTAATCAGACCAACACAGCCGATTTGAAAAAGGTCATCCAAATTGTTTCCGCTGCCGGAAAATCTTTGTACCACACTGAGAACCAGCCTCAGATTTCCCTGAATGTATTCTTCTCTGGCTTCTCTGTCCCCTTCCATGATTCGGCGAAACAGATCTTCCTTTTCCTCATTTTTCAGCAGGGGAAGTTTTGACGTATTGACACCACAGATTTCAACCTTGTAACTTGCCATGACATACTCCTCTTTCTGATTATTTTAGATGGGACAGCAATGAATGAGCTGCCTGGAGACATTTCTGAGTCAATATCTCTCCTTACCAGCCGCAAGCCCGGTTCATGTATACACTGTCTCTTATCTATATCATGATTGAAGAGTAAAAAAATATACCTGCTAAACGTAGCGTACTATTTCCTTTTTCAGCCTTTTCATGATTTTCTTCTCCAACCGTGATATGTATGACTGAGAAATACCCAGAACATCCGCCACTTCCTTCTGAGTCATTTCGTCCCCATATTTTCTTGTCAAACCAAAACGCATCTCTACAATGGTTCGCTCTCTGGTATCCAGTGAGCCAAGGGCCCGATCCAAAAGGGAAAGCTCCACTTCATCCTCCATATCCCGGGTTATTACATCTTCATCCGTTCCTAGAATATCGGAAAGAAGCAGCTCATTGCCATCCCAGTCCACATTCAACGGTTCATCAATGGATACTTCCATTCTTACCTTATTGTTTTTTCTCAGATACATGAGTATTTCGTTCTCAATACACCTGGAGGCGTAAGTGGCCAATTTGATTTTCTTATCGGGATTATAGGTGTTTATGGCTTTAATCAGCCCAATGGTTCCAATGGATATCAGATCCTCCACACCGACGCCCGTATTATCGAACTTTCTGGCGATATAGACAACCAGACGCAGATTGTGTTCAATCAAAATGGATTTTGCTTCCGAAGATTGTTCACTGATCATCTGTTCCAAGCAGGACTGTTCTTCTTCTCCGCTCAGAGGTTCCGGCAGTACATCATTTCCTCCAATATAGTGAACTTCTCCTTTTCCCGGCATCATCAGACACGTAAATAAGGGCAGGTGATGATTCGACATCCACGCGGTACTCTTTCCCTGAAAACTCATTTCCCATTCCCTCTCTTCCTTATTTGAATCGCCTCCGAATGCTGCCAAGAATCCGGCGGCCTATGAATAAAGATCCTGCACATAAAGTATCATCTGATACCTCCCGTTTCCGCTTAATGAATGCCTGGAAATAGCTACCAAAGGTTTTTCCAATCTGCAGTTTTCTCCCACAATCATGCAATCCAAAAACACAGCAGGCAAGACGCCCGACGACTTTCCCACGGAACGATAGGGGATCCAGCGCACTTCGGAAACCGGTATCCTTCCCAGATATCCCAACATATCCCGGCTCAGAATATGTACGCCCTGACCGGAAATCGGATCCAGCAAAAGATTGCCTGTATCCCATAAACCGATCACCTGCTTTTCCCACTCTCCGTAAATCAATTTGACAGGGATGAGCATTTTAACGGGCTGCCTCCTCTTTTTTTCCAGCCATCCTGTCCCAACCATAACAGCTCCTGATGACAAAAGAACCTGAAGAAAGGAAAACAAAATCCACAGCAGCGTTTGTCTGTCTGCCATTCCTGAGATACCTCTTTCTTCCGGCTGAATGCGGTACTGAAAAAGAAATCCTGCCCAGGTATGCTCCCGAAAAAAGCTCAGCATCCCTGACAGCAAAAAGCCCATTCCAAAACAGACGGCCATCTGTTCTGCCAGCTTCCCGATTCTCCTTTCCGGAAAGGAAATCATCTGCATCAGAAGAGCCAGGCAGACTCCTGCCATCATTGTCTTCCATCCGGCTGTCTCCATCCATAAAAGGATAATCGAGCCTGTGCTTCCCAAAAGAGAGCCGCGAAGAATGCCGAACCTTTCCGTTTTCCTCTGCAGAATTCTCTGTTCCAGGGTGAGAATCCCATAATCCAGACAGAAATTAAGACACCAATAAAGATCCAGATATACTGTCCTGTGCATGGGAAAATTGTATCAGATTTGCCTTAAAAATCATGTCAAAAAAAAGAGGCCAAAGGCCTCTTTTTATCTCTCTCCTCCGTCACCCTTCGACGGGCAGAGAGTCTTATAGGAAAATGATTGTTGCTTATCTTTTCAGGAAATCAGGAATATTGATGGTCTTCTCCTGTACACGGGACTCCGGAACACGAAGAGGCTTCCGAGGAGTAAAGGTAACCGGTGTCTCCTCTTCTTTCTCCACTGCTGCTTTGGCAACAGCGGCTTCCTCTCTGGCAGCAGGAGCAGATTTTCTTGCAGCAGAGGTGAACACAGGTCTTCCCAGATCAGCTGCTTCTTCTTCCAGTCCGGTAGCGATAACCGTAATCGTTGCTTCGTCCTGGACATTCTCATCAAATCTGGCACCAAAAATGATGTTGGCATCTTCGCCTGCCAGTTCCTGAACATAGCTTGCTGCTTCATTTGCTTCAATCAGACCAATATCACCGGATACGTTAATAATAACGTGGCTTGCACCTGCAATGCTGGTCTCCAGAAGAGGACTGGATACTGCCTGCTTAACAGCTTCCAGAGCCTTATCATCGCCTCTGGCATTACCAATACCAATGTGAGCAATACCCTTGTCGGTCATAACTGTCTGTACATCAGCAAAGTCAAGGTTAATCAATGCAGGTACATTGATCAGGTCGGTAATACCCTGAACTGCCTGCTGCAGAACCTCATCCGCTTTGCGAAGAGCTTCCGGCATGGTTGTACGACGATCTACGATCTCAAGGAGTTTATCGTTGGGGATAACAATCAGAGTATCAACACTCCGTTTTAAATTCTCAATTCCTTCCAGAGCATTTGCCATACGAACTTTTCCTTCAAAACGGAAAGGCTTCGTTACAACACCGACAGTGAGGATACCCATCTCTTTGGCAATTCTGGCTACAACAGGAGCAGCACCTGTTCCGGTTCCGCCGCCCATACCACAGGTAACGAAAACCATATCAGCACCTTTTACTGCAGCAGCCAGTTCTTCTTCACTCTCTTCCGCTGCCTTCATTCCGATTTCAGGCTTTGCACCTGCACCCAAACCCTTTGTCAGCTTTTCACCGATCTGAATCGCTGTCGGAGCTTTGCAAAGCTGAAGTGCCTGACGATCCGTATTGATACCAATAAATTCAACACTCTCAACATCGCTGTCTACCATACGGTTGACTGCATTATTGCCGGCACCGCCAATACCAATAACAATAATCTTGGCAGCACTTTCTGATTCATTTATCTTTATCTCTAACAACTTATAGTCCTCCTTTAGTCGTTCTCAAAGCACACGATTCCTTATAACTATATTTTATTTCTGGTAAATAATCAAGACCATTCCTCTATTTTTTTTGAGAAAAACCAGATTTTTTGTTATTTTGAGTCGATATCGGCTGCCCTGACCCGGGAAGCGAAAAGCTTCGAAATCAATTTTTTCCCACTTTTCACCGGAAAGAAAAACTTTCAGATTATTGATCGGTTTTACTTAAAAATGTAGGTAGGATGATCCACATTTTCATCATATGTATCCAGATACAGCGTACCTTTCCTGCCTTCCAGTTCCGGCAGTATATTCGTCATTTCCAGCAATTTTTCTTCCATATCCTTGTTGGAACCGAGGCTGACTTCAATATCTCCGATCCGGCAGATTACATTTCCATTGGTTTCCACATGAATGGAATCCACCAGGGATACCAGAAGTCTGTTTTCTTCATCCCACAGAATCTCCGTTTCCTGGAGATACTGGGTTATGTTAAGTACTGTCTGGAAAATACTGTCATCTTCCACCGGCAGCTTGTCTCCCAATACAATATAATCTGTCTGCAGTCCTGTCACACAGGGAACATTCTCCATGGGTTCCGAGGAGCTTTCCACGATATACCCATCTTTATCAAAATACATACAATTTCCCATCTTGTTCAGATAGCCGATGATCTCTTTCTCGTAAACAATGATTTCCACCGAACGGATTCCTGTCATGGTTACCGTGTACTTGTCCACAAAGGGAATAGAGGAGCTCTGTCCCATACGCTGGGTAATCATAAATACAATAGGATTTCTGGATAGGGAATCTTTGAAAAAAAGTGATTCCAGCTCTTCATCGGTATATCTTTGATTCCCTTCAATCGAAACATATTGAATGCGCAGATTGGCCGCAAAGAAAATCAGCACACCCAGCAGTATACCGATTCCCAGCAGCCACAGCGCCTTTCCTTTTTTACTGTTTTTATCCTGTTTCTCAGTTTGTTCCATCTCAATCACCCCATCCGGATTTTCTTCTCCGTCCGGTTCCGATTTTGCCTTCATTTCCACATTTCCTTCTTTATGAGAAATTAATTCTCGCACCCAGGGCACGAAGCTTTTTTTCCCATCCTTCATATCCTCGTTCCACATACTCCCAGCCTTCCACTGTACTCTTTCCTTCTGCTCCCAAAGCAGCTATCACCAATCCGGCACCGCTGCGCAGATCGCCGGCCCGGACAATGGTTCCTTTTAATTGCGGGACTCCATGAATCTCTGCATCCCGTTCTTTTACCCTTATCTCTGCACCCATGCGGTTCAACTCCCCTGCCATTTTCAAACGGTTTTCAAATATGTTTTCCCTGACCCGGCTGTCTCCCTCTGCCACGGCAAGAAGGGGCAGGACAATGGACTGCATATCTGTGGGAAATCCAGGATAAGGGCCGGTCTCCAACAGGGGAATTCCTTTCCCCGAATGTTTCCTTTTACCAATATAGATCCAGTCTTTTCCTTTTTCAACCGGATATCCCATGGAACAAAACACAGAAATACTGCTTTCCATTTGTTCCGGCACAACACGGTGAATAAGCAGCTCTCCATGGGAGGCTGCAGCTGCAGCCAGCCATGTACCGGCAGCAATGCGATCTCCGGGCAAATCATAAATGCATCCATGAAGAGGAGACGGTTCTATCACAATTTCCCCTTTTTCCTCCCCGAAGATTCTGGCTCCGCAGGCTCGGAGAAACTCACAGAGAATCCCCACCTCCGGTTCCCTGGCAGCACCGGATATCACCGTAGTACCCTCTGCACTGACGGCAGCCAAAATGGCCTGTTCCGTTGCTCCCACACTGGAAAAAGGAAGTTTCAGGCAGCAGCCTGTCAGGGTATGGGCGGAAGCCAGAATCCTTCCATCCTTTTCCCAAATATCTGCTCCTAATCGCCGCAGTACTTCCAGATGGAGGTCTACCGGTCTCTTTCCAATGGTACAGCCTCCCGGATAAGATACGGAAGCCTCTCCGCAGGCGCCAAGCAGACTGCCCAGAAACAATACAGAGGATCTCATACAGGAACTGAGATGTTCCCTGACTTCTGTCTGACTAAGATCCCTGGAATGAATTTCCAAAGTTCCTGCCAGATACGTATAAGAAACTCCCAGCTCTGCCAGAATATCCAGACTTACCATTACATCCTGAATCATCGGCACATGGGTAAGAATGATTTCCTCCGGAATCAATACCGAAGCAGCCAAAACAGGAAGAATCCCATTTTTTGAGCCCTGGTTTTCCACCTCTCCCAAAAGAGGATATCCTCCCTCCACCAGAATCTGTCGATGACAGTCTCCAGACCGATAACCCTTATATTCAAAACAGTCCGGCAAACTCCCCTCTCCTTCCGGCATATATTACAGTTTATGCAGGAAATCCTGAAGTGTGAATCCCGGACATGTTTTTTCTATAAAAATTTCAAAAAAGAGAACTACTCAAAACGAATCTGCCGTGACACACCCAGCACCATTCCCATTTCCATCATGAGAAACATCAGAGACGTTCCTCCATAACTGATAAAAGGAAGGGAAATCCCTGTATTGGGAATGAAATTTGTTACCACCGCAATATTCAAAAATACCTGAATGGCAATCTGAGCCATAACACCGATGACCAGCATGGAGCCCAGCAAATCCGGTGCGTTATTGGCAATCAGCAGAAAACGATACAGCATAAAAATAAACAACAAAATCACACAGACAGCACCAAACAGTCCCAGCTCTTCGCAGATAATGGAAAAAATCATATCATTCTGAGCTTCCGGAACAAAACCAAGCTTCTGAACGCTGTTGCCCAGCCCCTTACCAAAAAGGCCGCCGGAACCAATGGCATACAGACCTTGAAGCACCTGATAACCACCTCGCTGAGAATAAGCTTCCGGATTCTGCCACACAAGAATCCGGCTCACCTGATAAGGTTCCAGAACATTCATGGCAACCAGCTGATCAGCAAGAACAATGGCTGCCGCAGCAAGCAGAACACCGGCTCCAATCAAAATGACAAATCGCTTTTTCTTTCGGCTGGCAACAAAATACATGGCAAAAACAATACCAAAAATAATCAAACCGGAACTCAGATTGTTCATCAGAACAAGGAAGCCCAAAGGAAATGACACCATAAGGATCAGAAGAATGACCTGCCATCGATCAATATACCGTATCAGTTTTTCAATAAGTACAGCCATGGCTACAATCAATGCGATTTTTACCAACTCTGTGGGCTGAAACAGCGCATGATTGGCAAAACCAATCCAACGTTTTTTTCCATTTCTTTCTACACCAAGAGGTGTAAAATTTACTAATATCATCAAAATCAACGATACAATCCAGACAAACCACCATGCTTTTACATATTTATGATAATCCAATCTGGAAACGACAAACATCGCGATGAATCCACCTGCCAGAACAAAGGCCTGCTTCTTTACAAAATAGAAATTGCTCCCCTGGGTCAGCTGGGCAGAATAATAACTGGAACTGTAAATCATAACCAGACCAAAGCAGGAAAGAAAAACGATAACAAATAAAAGATTGTAATCGAAAAAATGCTGTCCTGACTCTCTCGTTTTTCTGAACTTTTTTAATAATCTAGTTCCCATATCTCACCACCTTGCAGATATGAAAGCTTTACCTGCTCCCATTTTGATTGCTGCTACTCCCATATCGCTGCTTTACTCTTAATCATCCAGATGATTTACCAGATCTTTAAAAATCTTTCCTCTCACCTCATAGTTAGGGAACATACCCCAGCTGGCACAGGCCGGAGAGAGAAGAACGGCATCTCCATTCCGTGCATTCCCGGCAGCCACTTCCACAGCTTCTTCCATGGAATCCACATAAGCCACAGATGTAATTCCGTACTTTTTGGCCGTTTCTCCGATTTTTTGTGCCGTAGCTCCCATAAGAATCAAAAGCTTCACCTTTCCGTCAAAGGCCTGAATCCATTCGTCGAATTCTCCGCCTTTATCATAACCGCCTCCCAGCAAAATGGTAGGACGTACCATGGCCCGAATTGCCTGGATCGCTGCATCCGGATTCGTTCCCTTGGAATCATTATAGTAGGCTACGCCCTTTTTCTCAGCTACAAATTCAATTCGATGCTCCACCGCCTGGAATTTTTTCAACGTCCTGCAAATGGAATCCATGGGAATCCCGATACTTTTTGCCATCAGAACAGCTGCCATTACATTTTCATAATTATGAGCACCAAGAAGATTCAATTCATGGATATTGATGATCTTTTCCTTCTCTCCATCCACATTAAGCCAGAGATTTTCTCCTTCCATCCAGGCACCCTGAGGTACTTCCTGTTTACTGCTGAAAAAGAGAACATGAGCCGGGCAAATCTCGGCAAATTCTCTGAGACGCTGATCTTCATAATTCAATACGCAAACATCATCTCTTGTCTGATTCTTTGTTACATCTTCCTTCACTCTGGCATATGTATCCATATCGCCATGACGGTTCAGATGATCCGGAGTAATATTCAGAATGGCACTGATCTGCGGATGGAACTGATGAATCGTTTCCAGCTGAAAACTGCTGACCTCTGCTACAGTCACGGAAGTATCCAGAGTCCGATTGACTTCGCTGGTATAAGCATTGCCGATGTTTCCTACAACAAAAACGGATTCAAAATAATCGGCACAAATTTCACCGGTAAGGGCCGTTGTCGTTGTCTTTCCATTCGTTCCGGTAATGGCAATCAGGCGTCCCTTTGCCATGGAGTAGGCCAGTTCAATCTCACTCCAAACCGGTATATTCTTTTCTCTGACCTGAACGATGATCGGTGCATCCATGGGAATGCCCGGACTTACAATACATCGGTCCACCTGGGAAAGCAATTCATCCGACAGTGTTCCCAGAACAATTTCCAGATTCTCGTCCCTTCCCATTTCCTCTGCCAGGGCAGCTTTGTCCTTATTCACATCTCCATCATATAAAATTACACTCTGCTTCCGGCTCAGCAGCAGACGACAAGCATTCTTACCGCTGATACCAGCTCCTATCACCAGATTTTTATTCATTGTATCCTCCCGCACATTTTTATTTATTGTACATTAAACACCCATATATGCCACCAGGCACAGCAGAGCCGTGATAATAGAAAATACGGCAACAATTCTTGTCTCTGACCATCCGCCCAGTTCAAAATGATGATGGATGGGTGCCATACGGAAAAGTCGTTTACCGCCGGTTTTCTTAAAATATGCCACCTGCAGAATTACAGAAATAACTTCCGCCAGATAAATGAAGCCAACCAGAAGTATCAGCAAAGGATTCTGAAGCATCAGTGCCGAAGAAGCAACAAAGCCTCCCAGGGCCAAAGAACCCGTATCTCCCATGAATACCTGGGCCGGATAAACATTGAACAGCAGAAAACCTGCCAAAGCTCCGGCTACAGCACCAGTTACCGGTTCAATTCCCCCTCCTTCACTCATGGAAAGGAAGGTGAAAAAGATGGCTGCCATGATGGTAACGCTGGAACAAAGACCATCGAGACCATCGGTAAAATTCACTCCATTATCAGTACCTAAAACAACCAGGAAAAGGAAGGGTACATAGAGCCATCCCATCTGCCAATCCATTCCAAGGAATGGAATGTGGATTGTCGTTCCAAATCCGGAATACCGAACCATATAGAAACAAAAAATTGCTGTAAGAATAATCTGAGCAGCCATTTTCTGTTTGGGATTCAAACCTTCCGAACGCTTCATGACGATTTTGATGTAGTCATCCATAAATCCGATGACACCAAATCCAACGGTCATAAAAAGTACAGGAACAATTCTGGGATTGCTCCGAATGAAAGGCAGACAGGTGATTACCACACTGATCAAAAAGGCCAATCCTCCCATCGTAGGAGTACCTTGCTTTTTCAAATGTGCCTGGGGACCGTCATCCCGAACCTGCTGACCAAATTTCAGCCGTTTTAAAAAGGGAATTAAAACGGGACAAATGGCAGCGCTGATAAAAAATGCAATGATTACGGGTAATATAACCTGTGTATTCATTATTTCCTCCCTTGAAGAAAGCTCTGAAAGATAAAAGTCCGAAAAACCTTTTATTATTCTTTCTCTTTCCTCTTTCATTATCTTTTGAAATTCTTAAGTGTCAGAGCTCTCTGTCTCCTTTATTCTTTTCACTTTTGTTTTTCTTTTCTCTGGTAACTTCTTCTTTTGCGATTATCTTTTGAATCATATAATCTTTGTTTTTTTAATTTCAATCCTGACTCTCTGCAGATTCTTCCGTCTCATACACTGGCTGAATCCCCAGATAGGGAAGTACATTGGAGAAAATATCAGCAATCACCGGCGCCGCCACGGTACCGCCATAATATATCCCCTGAGGTTCATCAATGGTGATCAGGGCAATGACCTGTGGATTATCTGCCGGAGAAAAACCAATAAAAGAAGAAATGTAACGCTGAGACCGTCGGGGAAGTTTTTCCGAAGTCGCCGTTTTTCCGCCGATGGAAAACCCTTCCAGATAAGCTCTTTTTCCTGTTCCTTCCGATACCACCTTCTCCAGAATATATCGGAGCGTATCGCTGGTATCATCTGAAATTATATTCTTTTCCACCGGATATGTAAAGGTTTTCAGCTTTTCTCCCTGTTCGTTTTCCACAGAAACACCAAAATGGGGAGTAACCCTGGTGCCTCCATTAATCAGAGAGGCAATCGTGGTAACTAATTGTATGGGTGTAATCTGAAAGGATTGACCAAAAGAAACGGTAGCCAGTTCCACCTCTCCCATAGCCTCTCTCTGATGCATAATCGTTCCTGCTTCTCCAGGCAAATCAATTCCTGTTTTCTTTCCCAGGCCGAATTGAAGGAAATCATCGTAATACACATCCACACCAAGCCGAAGCCCCAATTCCATAAACACCGGATTACAGGAATTCATTGCTCCTTCCAAAAAAGTTTCCGATCCATGACCTGCCACTTTATGGCATCGAATCCGACGATCTTCCACAATCCGATAACCGGGACAGAAAAATCGGTCTTCCAGAGTCACTGCCTTCTCTTCCAGTGCTGCTGCCATGGTAATCACCTTAAAAGTAGAGCCAGGTTCATAAGTATCATTGATGCAGGCGTTCCGCCACATTTGATTCTGAAGATCCCGGAGTTCTTCCTCCGTAATATCTTCCTCCGCCTCTTCCAGAAGAGTAAAAGGGTCATTCAGATCAAACTCCGGAACATTCACCATGGCAAGAATTTCCCCATTCATGGGATTCATGATAACCACAGAAACGCCCTTCGCATTCTTTTCTTCCAGAACTTTTTCGGCGGCTTGTTCTGCATAGAGCTGAATATTCCGATCCAGGCTGATTCGCAGATTGTTTCCGGGAATCGGTTCCACCCGATCTTCCGCAGCCCCATCCAATTCCACTCCCTTGGCATCCGTGAGAGTAAGAATTTTTCCGTTTTCCCCCTGGAGAATCTCATCATATTCCACTTCCAGACCGATAATGCCCTGATTATCACTGCCTGTAAATCCCAGTACCCGGGAAGCCATAGTAGAGAAAGGATAATATCGTTTGTAATCCTCGTCCACCTTTATTCCGGCCAGATGTTTCAGTCGGATGGAGTCGCCGATCTCCTTCGAAACATTGGTACGAATAATCTCCCGTGACGAAACTTTACTGACAGCCTTTCGGACTTTCTCTTCATCCATCTCCAGCATAGATGAAAGAACTTTTATCACCTCTTCCGGATCCTCCAACTGGTTATGAATGACGGATACGGTACACACGGTTCGATTATCTGCCAGAACAACGCCATTTCTGTCAAGAATTTTGCCTCTGGCTGCTTTGATGTCCCGTTCTCTTTCGTGAAGTTCTTCGGCTTTTTCACTGTAATAATCTGCCCGAAACAGCATCAGATAACCCAGACGGCCTGTCACTGCAGCAAATATGGTGATGAGACAAAACATGGCAAATTTCAGCTTTTGTTTTTGCCATACATGCACCTTCTCCATAGCAAAACTCCCTCATACTAATATTTATAAGTATGAGAGAGTAATGTCAAATATTACGATTTTACCGTCGGAAGCCTTATTCTTCCGAGTCCGGATCATCCTCTCCGGAATCCTTATTTCCAGAATTCTCATTTTCGGAATCATCATTTCCGGAATCTTCTTCGCTGTCCCTGTTCTCTCGTTGTTCTCCGGATGCAGCAGGCGGTCCGTCATCTCCACTGATAATGCCTTCTTCCGGTATTGCTTCGGGATCATCGGAAGGAATCGGATTTCCATCCTCATCTGTTTCGGGAGTATCCGCTTCATCCGAATCTCCTTCTTCCGAAACGAGCCCAGCTGTAGCCGGGATATTCATGTAATCCACAATGGAACTCATGACTTTTTGTTCCAGTTCAACAGCAATGGCTGCGGTATAAGTCTCTTCCTCACTCTGAGGATTGTCAACAATTACATACACCAATACCTGAGGATTTTCCACCGGAGTAAAACCGATAAAGGAAAGAAGGTATTCATTGTTGCCTCTGGGGTATTTTTCGGCTGTTCCCGTTTTGCCGCCTACTGTATAGCCAGAGATTCTTGCTTTTTTACCGGTACAGTATCCGGAATCACCTTCCACACACATCTGAAGTCCTTCCCGAATCAGCTGAGAGGTGGATTCACTGACAGTTTCCCGTACCACATTATTTCCCACCGTCTTTACCACATTTCCATCGGGACTGATAATCTCCTTTACCACATGAGGCTGGTAATAAGATCCGCCATTCAGAATGGAGCTATAGGCTGCCGCCATTTGTACCATGGTCACCGTATAGTTCTGACCAAAGGAATTGGTTCCCAGATCCACAGATGACATGTCATCTTCCTGATGAAGAATTCCGGTGGCCTCACCGGGAAGATCCAATCCTGTTTTTTTACCCAGACCAAACAAATCCTGATATTTGCAGAAAATGGATTTTCCCATCTTTGAAGCCATCTGCATCATGGCATCATTGCAGGAATAGGCCAATGCTTCGGTAAAAGAAACATGATGATGAACATGAGAACATCTGACATGAACCTTACCGGCCAGAGTCTGACCTCCATCGCATTCATAACCGGAGTTCTCATCCGCCAATGCTTCTTCCAGAACAGCCGCTTCCGTGAAAACCTTGGCTGTGGAACCAGGCTCATAGGTATCACTGATCATAAAATTGCGCCACAGGGCATTTAAAGCATTGGATTCGTTTTCCTCACTCAGATATTCTTCCACTTTGCCGGAAAGATTATATTTCGTATTGGTGGGATCGTTCAGGTCATAGACAGAACTGCTGGCCATGGCAAGAATTTCCCCATTATTGGGATCCATCACAAGAATTCCTACATTATCGGCTTTCACCTCTCCGCAAAACTCCTCCAGAGCCTGTTCAGCCGCTTTCTGAATGGTGAAATCCAGGGTAGTAATCACGGTATTTCCGTTGGCGGCCTCTTTTGTCGTTCTTTCCACCGTTCCGTCGCTGTTAAGAAAACCGTATTCTCTTCCGTTGGTACCCACCAGATATTCGTTATAATACTGCTCAATTCCCCAGTTGCCCTGACTGCTGTCAGATCCGGAAAATCCAAGAACGGTGCAGGCAAGGGTATCGTAGGGATATACTCTTTTATACTGGGGTTCAAACCAGACACCGACAACAGAGCCTTTCTCTTCACTTTCTTCCGAGATACTGTCATCGCCTTCCGCCTTTTTTGTTTTCTGATTTTTTGTATTGTTATATTCCTCTACATACTCTTCAAATTCTATTGTCTTTTCTTTTGACAATTCTTTTTCGTAGGGAACATAGGCCTTATCGCTCTTTGTTTCTATGATATTCCGAAGCTCCTCTTCATCATAAGGAAACACATGAACCAATGCCTGAATGGTAGCATCAATGTCCGCTTCACTTCCCTGATTCATTACCTTCGGATCAAGAATCAGATTATAGACCTGTTCACTGGCCGCCAGAACAGTCTGATTTCTGTCCATAATTGTTCCGCGGCAAAAAGGAATTACTGTACTGTTATAATTTTGCTGAGACAAAACCGTCTTACTATAATCCTCTCCTTTGTTCCGAACGATACCCAAAATAACAAAAATCAGAACAAATAAAGCCAACACTACGATGAAAAACGCCAGTGCCAGCCTTCTTTGCATATATTTCTTTATTCTTACATTTTTTGTCTGTGACTTTTTCGTATCAGTCTTCGGTTGGGATGTCTTCATACTGGCGCACATACTCACTTTCTGTTTTATCGTACTGGATTATCTGATCTTCAGAAGGATAAACCATCCCCAATTCCTTCGTTGCTACTTCATATATGTAATCAAGATCTGTGTAAATCTTAAGACTCTCTTCGTCTGCATTATTCTGAATTTTAATTTCAGACAATTTAGACTGATACGTCTGGATCTGATGCTTGTGACTCGTAATACTGGACTGCAGCTGAAGATACTGATAACAGATCACCACGGTGGCCAGAGTTGCCACCAAAAGAACCAGCACATAGGGCATGGTCATATGACGAGCTTTTTCCCGATTTCGCTTAACGCGCCGGCTGATCTGCTCCTTACTTTCCCCCTGATAACCTGTTCGATGTTCTTCACGCCGGACAGCCGTACCATCCACATATATATGCTGCGGCTGCTCCTGA
>JAQXIM010000125.1 GCA_029007785.1 Clostridiales bacterium
CGGAAGTGGATATGTTTGCCGGTACCGTCATGGAAATTGCACAAAAACACGGAATTCAGGTACCTACCAATGAATTTCTTTATCAGCAGGTCAAGAAAATCGAGCAATACGACTAATACAAATGTTTTACTTTCAGGATAAGCAATATCTGCCGTCGACAGCAGATTGCTGAGATTACCACAGAACAAAGAGTTCCGCTTGCTGAACTTTCGCGCTGCCGCGCGGCTGCTTCTGCAGCCAAATTTCATTTAGAGCGGCATGCGCATCCTCCCGGAGGATTTTGTGCAATAGGAACAGAGTTTCCTATTGCATAAAAAATCCCATGGATATCATCCATGGGATAAAATCTGCAAAAATTCTCACGGGATAAAACGGTAGCCAAGGCCGCGTATGGTAATAATATGACGGGGATCCCTGGCATTTTCTTCAATCTTATTGCGAAGCCGATTGATATACACCATGATGGTATTGTCATCGACGGCAATCAGATTTCCCCAGATATGTTCATAAATCAGTTCTTTTGTTAATACCTGATGGGGATGCTGAATAAAGAGAAGCAGTAAAGCCTGTTCCTTTGCCGAGAGAACCAGTTCCTCGTGATCCTTATAAAAACGCATCGTTTCCCTTTCATATAGAAAAGGTCCACAGGTTAAATGATTGGAGTCATTTTTCAATATACTTTTACTGCGGCGAATCAGGGCTTTCACTTTTGCACCCAGTACATTCGGACGAAATGGTTTAGTGACATAATCATCTGCGCCAAGAGACAATCCATACACCATATCATAGTCTTCACTTCGCCCGCTGATGATAATGACCGGAGTAATCACTCCCTCATTTCGAATGGTTTGGATCACATCGAAGCCTTCCATATCCCCAAGCATGACATCCATGAGAATCAGATCAAAAGGGCGGCTTCGAATGATGGACAAAGCCTCTGTTCCACTGTTTGCCACCTCCGATTCCAAATCACAGCTGTGCATCACTTTTGAAATCAACCGGCTGATTGCCGGATCATCATCCACAATAAGAACTTTGTCAGCCATAAAGAAGTCCTTCCCCTTTGTTCAGAATACGTTTTTCATATTATGTAGAAACCAATTTCGTTGATACTGAATTTTTATATTTTTATTGTAGCTATTATAACAATACTGCAAAAAACCGTCAATGATTTACCGTAAAAACACAAAGGGAGTATTTACCGTAAAAACACAATGGAAGACCTGTCCCCTTCCCATCTATGTAAGGAGAACTGCCATGAATCTACCCATCCATCCACAGCCTTCCCGGGAAAAATCCGTTTTCGTAAAACAAATCCTGCTTGCCAGTTTTCTTTTGGTAGGAATATTTTCCATTCTTGTGATCGGTGTCTGGAATTATTATAGAAACACCCTGATTGAAAACCAGAAAAATCAACTTATGCTGGTTACCCAGGCTGTTTCTCAATATATGGAAATTTCTCTTTCAGAATATCGGGATACTGCAGGTTTTCTCTCATATCTGGAAAACAGCGGCAAGGCCGATACAGAATACTATGATGAGTACCTGTCTCTCCAAAGCAGTTTTATCACGGATATTGCCTGGATGGATTCCCAGGGAAATTTCGAAAAAAGTGTACGACAGTCTTCTTATCAGAATGGAATTCTTTTGGGTATTCCCTCAGAACAGGAATCCATCTGGCAGTATAACGATGAAGACGGTCATTTCTATATGGCCTTTTCCCACAAGCTTTCCACCGGAAATCAACTATGCCTGATCATCGATGAAGAAGCCTATTATCAGCAGATCATCTCCAACCTGAATATCGGAACCAACGGTTATCTGGTCATTAAAGCTTCGGATGGCCGCATCATCCTCCATCCCTCCCAGGACCAATGGGGAATCCATGTCATCGAGGGCAGAAGGGAACTGTTCCCTGATCTTGATTATTCCAGTCTGGAAGAAATGATTAACAAACAGAAGACGGAAGAAGCCGGATTTGCAGAGTATTACTCCTATTGGTGGACGGATCCGAAAGTTCCCAGGGTAAAAAAAATCTCTGCCTTTCAGCATATGGGTCTGGGAGATGATTTCCTTATTATCAGCTCCGTTGTGGATTATTCCGATTTTTCAGCTCCTGCTTCCGATGGATTTCGTACGATCCTGATTGTGTTTCTTGCTATCTTTGCCGCCTACATCCTGCTCCTTTCCTATATACTGAGACTGCAGACGGCCAAACGCCAGGCAGATCATGAAATTGAATATCTGAAGGAATTGAATGAAACTCTGGAAGAAATCCATCGAAGTGAAGAAACCATCGCACATCAGCAGCGCCTTCAGATCATGGGAGCCATGACAAGCGGCATTGCCCACGAGTTCAATAATTTCCTGACTCCCATCATCGGCTATGCCGATATGCTGCTGATGGAATTACCGGAAGGGGAGGAAAGCCACGAAGAAGCAAAGGAAATCTTAAATGCTGCAGAAAAAGCCAAAGATGTAATCCGACAGATCTCCTCACTCAGCAGACGGAATGTGGAAACGGTTTTCAAAAGCGTCCCGGTTAAAACCATGCTTACAAGAAACCTGAGAATGATTCAAGCCATCTGTCCTTCCCATATCCAATTGGAATACGATCTGGATCTGCAAAACGAATGTATCCTCGGCTGTTCCACCCAGATTCACCAGGTGATCCTGAATATCTGTACCAATGCCATTCATGCCATTGACAAAGAAGGTATGATTCAGATTCATGCAAGAGCCATCTCCGGTAAAGAAGCAGAAAAACATCTGCCGCAGGAAAAACTGTCCAATGACTGGCGTCAGTATATCGAAATTACCATCCGGGATAACGGCAGAGGAATGGACAACAACACCCTTCGCCATATCTTCGAACCATTTTTTACGACAAAACCCAATGGAGAAGGTACCGGTTTAGGACTCTCTCTGGCCGAACAGATTATCCATTCCCACAGAGGGTATATTACGGCGGAAAGTGAAGAGGGAAAAGGAAGCTGTTTTTATATTTTCCTTCCGGTTCTGGATCAGGAGAAAGAGAAGGAATCCTCTCAGTGGGGTCAGAAACAGGAAATCGAAATTATTATTGCCGATGACAATAAAAAGATTCTGAGTATGCTGCAGCAAAGCCTGGAAAAACTGTCTATTCCCGTGCTCACCTGTTCCACCAAGGACGAGCTTCAAATCTGTCTGGATCAAAATCCTTCCAGCATCCTTGTGGTGGATCAGCAGCTGGAAAACAGTGACGGAATTGAATTTTGTATGTCCATAGCAGGAAAATATCCGGATATGCCCCGGATTCTCATGGTAAACCAGCTCACCAGAGAAATTATCGAAGCAAAAGAACGTCATATCATCGATGATTATGTCCTGAAACCGGTATCGGATACCATGCTACTGAATGCTATCCGAAAATGCCGTCAATCTTAATAAAGTGTAAGAAAAAGAATGGAATCCTGTAAGATTTCCTTCTTATAATGCAGACATAAGTTCAAACAACTAAAGAAAGAGGAGGAACCATCCATGAACGAACTTATGCTTGCATTACTTGGGTTTGCAACCATTATTGCAATCATTGTCCTGCTGCTCCGTAACGTAACGGTACCAGCTCTTGCCTTTATCGGTGTATCTACAATCACAACTGCTATTCTTGTACTTACCGGAACCTTTACTCTGGATGATATGGGAGGCTTTATTAAAGCCGGTGTAGCAGATGTCCACGGTACTGCCGGACTTTTCATCTTCTCCGTTTTATTCTTCGGTATCATGACGGACGTTGGCATGTTCGACCGAATTATCAATGCTCTGATGAAAAAAGTTGGCAATAACGTTGTCGGTGTAGCACTGATGACCTGCATTATTGCCATGATCGGACATCTGGATGGCGGCGGTGCTTCCACTTTCTTAATTACCATTCCGGCCATGCTGCCTGTATATAAAGGACTGCACATGCGCCGCACTACCCTTCTTTTGATTTGTGTAACTGCCATGGGCGTTATGAATCTGATGCCCTGGGGCGGTCCTACCATGAGAGCCGCCAGTGTACTGGGTATGGAAGCCAATGCACTGTGGCGCCAACTGATGCCTATGCAGGGTGTGGGAATCCTCATCGCTCTGATTACTGCCATAGTTTGGGGAAATATTGAGAAAAAGAGAATTGAAGCTCTGGGAGCAGCAAATTCCGATATGTTGGATTCCGATATACTGGATGATGCTGATGAAAAGAACACCGAACTTCTTCGCCCCAAAATGTTTTTCTTCAATGTTATTCTGACATTAGCTGTAATTCTTTGTCTCATTTTCGTACCCGTACCGGCTTACTACGTATTTATGGTCGGCTGTGTTCTTGCTCTGCTTGTGAACTATCCCGGTGCAAAACTGCAGAATAAGATCATCAAATCTCATTCCGGTCCGGCTCTCATGATGGCCTCTACCATCTTGGCTGCCGGTGTATTCCTTGGCGTTCTGGAACAGAGTGGTATCATGGACCATATGGCAACCGTTTTGGCATCCTTCATCCCTGCTTCCATGGGACGATTCCTGCCCCTGTTTATCGGCATCCTTTCTGTACCGCTTACCCTTCTTTTCTGCACCGATTCTTACTTCTACGGACTGCTTCCGGTTCTTATCAGCATCGGAAATGCCTTCGGTGTCGATCCGGTACATACTGCCATTGTTATGGTTGTATGCAGAAACTGCGCTACCTTTATCAGCCCGGTTGTTCCTGCCACCTTCCTTGGTGTTGGTCTTGCCGGTGTTGAAATCAAAGACCATATTAAAAACAGTTTCTTCTGGATCTGGGGTGTAAGTATTATCTGCTTAATTTCTGGCCTCCTTTTTGGTGTCATCCGACTCTAGTCTAAGATATCATAGTGATATCGCTCTCCTGATCTATCGAAAGATAGATCAGGAGAGTCAAAAACGGACTGGAAGGATTCCTTAAACAATAGT
Source organism: Clostridiales bacterium (assembly GCA_029007785.1). Taxonomy (GTDB): domain Bacteria; phylum Bacillota; class Clostridia; order Lachnospirales; family Lachnospiraceae; genus UBA3305. Next base: position 4,948 of record JAQXIM010000125.1, read on the forward strand.
TCTGCGATAAAAAATAGCTCAAAGTCGGCAGTTTCCATAGGAGACTGAGCTTTGGGCTATTCGCTTTGTTCTGCATATAAGGAACACTTGCTTTGAAAAGCTGCCCCAGCGGCTTCATCATTTTATGTCCTTCCAAAATACTTATCCCATGTCCTTTTTCAGCAAGAATTTCAGCTCTTTTGGTTGACATGAAAGATGCCAAGTGGTATTTTAATGTGATGTTGTAAATATACCCACCCTTTTTCAGTATCAATGGGTTCCCAAATGACGATGGAGGAAACAAAAATGAAATATCTCATACAATTTTCCATTATTGCAGGAATCTCCTTTTTAGGTGAACTCTTGCACCATATCATCCCCCTGCCGATTCCTGCCAGTATATACGGCCTTGCTCTGCTGATGATATTGTTGGTTGTCAAAATCATCCCATACTCTGCCGTAAAAGAAACCGGACATTTTCTTATTGATATCATGCCTATCATGTTTCTTCCTGCTGCTGTTGGCCTGATGGTAAGCTTTTCTGTCCTGAAAGCAGTTCTTTTACCTTATGCCGTGATCACGATTGTGACAACTTTTCTTGTTATGCTGATCGCCGGAAGAACTACCCAAACCATCATACGAAAAGACAAAAAGGCTAAGGAGGAAAAAGAATCATGCACGAATTCGTAGAAAGTTCTGTTTATTTCGGAGTAATCCTGAGTCTGACTGCTTACGCCATCGGAATGTATTTACACAGTAAATTTAAACTGGCTCTGCTGAATCCCCTTCTGATTTCCATTTTTTTCATTATTGGATTCCTTTTGATAACCGGAATCGATTATGAAATTTATCAGGAAGGCGCCAGGTATATCAGTTATTTGCTGACCCCTGCCACTGTCTGCCTTGCCATTCCGCTCTATGAACAGCTGGAACTGCTGAAAAAGAATTACAAAGCAATTCTTATCGGTATTATTGCCGGTGTTCTATCCAGTCTGGGTTCTATTCTTGCCATGGCATTCCTCTTTGATTTGAATCATCAGCAATATGTAACTCTGCTTCCCAAGTCCATTACAACAGCCATAGGAATGGGCGTATCGGAGGAACTGGGTGGATATGTTACATTAACAGTGGCCGTTATTGTCATTACCGGCATTCTTGGTAATATTTTAGCAGTTCAGGCATGCAGACTGTTCCATATTGAAGAACCGATTGCCAAAGGAGTGGCCATCGGTACA
>JAQXIM010000126.1 GCA_029007785.1 Clostridiales bacterium
CACTAACACCCTGAGCTACACCTACTACGTGCTCAGCAGCCCAATTCATCTCACCGCTCTGTTCCGTAAATTTGCTGGCGGGTGCATTACACTGAGGACATTTCTCAGGTGCTGCTTCGCCTTCATATACGTAACCACAAATCTGACATACAAATTTTTTCATTTTTTGTCTCCTTCCTGAATTGCGAGTAATTTGTACATTTTTTGTTAAGAAATAATTTAACACACACATTCGCAAATGTCAAGATACTTCTGTCAATTACTGTTTCTGACAGATTTTTCTATCTGATACTACTTCGATCTGATACTATTTGTTGCTGTTTCCACTTCTTACTGTTTCTGTCTCCTACTGTTTCTATCGCTTAATGTTCCTATCTCCTACTGTTCCTATCTGTTACCGTTCCGATCTTTTACTGTTTATATCTCTTACCGTTCCTATCCGTTACGGTTTCTCTTCCTCTTACTTCTATTTTTTTAATTTCTATTGGGAGTCTCCAATACATACTTTTTTACACTCTCTTCCCCAGAGATTCCAGAACATATTCTTCCAGATAAACGGCAGTACCACATTTTTCGCATTCCGGAACAATATGTGTAGCAATATGACGGGTAATTTCCGTTCCATTGGCAGGGACAATGGCCTGACCTGCGAAAGTCAGCATGGTATAATCATTTTCATTATCCCCCATTGCCAGAATATCCTGGGCCGGAATATTCAATTCCTGACTCAGCCAGGAAAGTGCCCGCCCTTTATCAGCTTCGATATGATTAATCTCCAGATTCCACATGGAAGAAGATGTGATGTGAATTCCCGGAATATTTCCCAATTCTCTCCGGATTTTATCCTTTTCCTCCTGACTGAACACGGCAATAAATATCTTTTCCACGGCGGTGCCTCGTTTTTCAACATAGGAAGCCAGATCTTTCTGGGGATTCTGACTAAAGAAAGGGATACGATTTCCATAAAAAAAGGACAATTTCGAAGGAAGAGTACTCCAGTTATATGCTCCGTCCGGCAGATAGACACAGCCGTAGGCATCGTACCGACAAATCATCCGGAGTAATTCTGCCGCCTGTACAGCAGGAATCCGTTTTTCAAATAAACATTCCCGGCTTTCCATTTCCGTGATGGCGGCTCCATTGCAGGATATTACATACCGAATTCCCGGCAGCTGCATCAGTTCCTCAGGAATCAATTGAATCATTCTGCCGGAAGCCGGCACTACATCAATTCCTTCCTTCATGGCCTGAGCCAAAGCCCGCAGCACCCGATCAGGAATTCGGCTGTTCCCGGAGGGCAGCAAAGTTCCATCAATATCTGTTGCTATCATTCGTACCATCTTTTTCCTCTTTTCTCTCCATACTTTCCCCATTCTGAAAAGCCTTATCCGAGCCCCATCATTCTACAACAAAGTTCGGATCAAAATCAGTACCATGAAATGCAGGGGATAGTACAGATAAAAACCGTATTTCCAGCGTCTTTCTCCTCTTTTTCCATTGTACCAGGCAATGGGTCCCGGAAATGACAGAGCCGCGGTCATCTGAACCCAGCTTCCAATCCAGCCAAGAGCCATAACCCCGCCAATCTTCAACAGCTTCTTCTTGTTTAAGGGGCGGAACACAGCCAGAATCGCAATCATGAAAATTCCTGCCTGACCGTAATCTGTATGAAGACATTCTGCCAATATCATAAAGAGAATCATGGCAAAAAAGGATATCAGCCAGCCCCGGTCTTTTAGTTTTCCTTGAATTTCCCGGAACAGACAGAGCATACACTCGCCAAGAAACAGGGTAACATACACATTTTGATAACTTCCATCAAACCAGGTATGGGATCGGGCCAGATCAAAGGGTATTTCTGACAGCAGTGCAAAAATGCCAAGGTTTCTCAGATAGCGTCCATGACTCCGGGTATGAAGATCACCTTCCGTCAACAAAAAACAATAAATCGGAAACGCCAGCCGTCCCAGAATTCTCAGGATCCAGTACAGAGTTCCCCTCGGTACCAGAACTACTCCAATATGATCCAAAGTCATGGAGATTAGAGCAATCCATTTCAAATCCGTACCGGTGAGAGAAATATTTTTCCCCAACACGATGGATTTATACCTCCAGGCAAAGTTCAACGGGACAGTGATCCGATCCCATGACCTCTGTATGAATGGATGCAGAAACCAGTTTGTCTTTTATACTTTCGGAAACGCAAAAATAATCAATACGCCATCCTGCGTTCTTCTCTCTGGCACGGAATCGGTAGGACCACCAGGAATAAATGCCTTCCAGATCCGGATAAAAATACCGGAAGGTATCTACAAATCCGGCATCCAGCAGTTCAGAAAATTTTCCTCTCTCTTCATCACTGAAACCGGCATTTTTCCGGTTGGTTTTCGGATTCTTCAAATCAATTTCTTCATGGGCGACATTAAGATCTCCGCAAAGGATCACAGGCTTGATTTTCTCTTTTTCCTTCAGGTACCGGCGAAAATCATCTTCCCACTCCATCCGATAGGGAAGACGTGCCAGCTCGTTCTGAGAATTTGGAGTATAGCAGGTAATCAGATAATAGGAAGGAAACTCCAGGGTGATCAATCTTCCCTCATGATCGTGCTTTTCGATGCCCATTCCATAGGAAACAGACAAGGGCTCCTCCTTTGTGAAAACAGCGGTACCGGAATAGCCTTTTTTCTCTGCATAATTCCAGTACTGGCAGTAACCGGACAGTTCCAGATCAATCTGTCCGGCCTGAAGCTTCGTTTCCTGCAGACAGAAAATATCTGCATCGGTTTCCTTCATATATTCTAAAAAGCCTTTTCCGACACAGGCCCGCAGACCATTTACATTCCAGGAAATCATTTTTTTCATCATCGATCACATCATCCTTCTAATATCCCCGAATAGCATCTTCGGAATCATCGTTATTTTTATCCAGTCTTCGTATCTCAACAAAGTAGCTGACCTTATCATTGACAAACACTTCCACCCGATCGCCTACATGATGGCCAAGGATGGCTTTACCCAGAGGAGATTCCACACTGATATATCCCTTCAGAGAATTGCCGCGAATAGAAGTAACCAGCTTATACTCCTCACTCTCATCATCTTCCTCAAAATAGAGTTCTACCCGATTGTTAATTCCGACTTCATCATCAGCAGACTGATCGGAAATAATATTTGCATTTTTTACCATACGCTCCAGATAACGAATTCGGCTTTCGTTCTGGTTCTTATCTTTTTTCGCCGCGTAATACTCAAAGTTTTCACTGAGATCTCCATGGGCTCTGGCTTCCTTTACTGCCTCAATGGCATCTTTTCTCACCACCAGTTTTCGGTACTGGATCTCCTCCTGAATTTTTTTTATATCACTTTCTGTAAAGCTTTCACCTTTCATGATTGCTCCTGACTCCTTTCCAAATCCACGGGAATGATGCTGTCCGGTGTCAGACGATCGATTTCAACCTGACAGTCGATTGCCATAATACGGACCCCTGCCGCAGCTGCTTCCTGCAGGGCCAGACCAAACTCCTCCTGAGTTTCCCAATTGGGTACACATTTTCGGACTCCCTTCATCTGAATCACAAACAGAATACCGTTGCAAAGTCCTTGCTTCTGTCCTTCCGTCAGCTGGTGAACGTGACGGAGTCCCCGCTCTGTGGGCGCATCGGGGAATCTGGCAATTCCATTCTCCTCCAAAGTAACCCCCTTTACTTCCCAATATCCGAAGCTTCCATCTTCCCACTCCAGACAAAAATCAAATCGGGAATCTCCATATATCTTTTCCCGGGAAAAATTTTTCCATCGATAAGTCTCCTGATGGGCTCGAAGCCATTCGTCCGCCACCTGGTTGGGTGCCTGGGAATCCAGGTTCACCAACCGGGTATTTTCACCCTCCGTCTTTTCGACGGTAATCAAAGAATATCTCGTTTTCCTTCCGGGACGGTCTGCCTCGGATACCCAAACCCGCACTCCTGGTTTGAGAAGTTCCCGGCACCGCCCTGTATTCTTTACATGACAGGGTTCCAGACGATCCTCCAGCAAAACCATGGCTATGAAACGATTCGGGCGGCTGACAAAAGTACCGCAAATCATGGTTCCATATTCCATACCTACACTCCTCAGATATTATTCCCAATCATTTTCTTTTCCTGATCCGCACTTTACCGAATCACATCAACAGAATCCATTATATCATGATTCTCCCGATCGGTATATACAAAATCTGTCCCATTCTTTTCCAACTTTGTCTCTAGGAGGGTTTTATGCAATAGAGACAAAGTTTCCTATTGCATAAAAAGTCGGCTTACGGAATACCTCAGGGGCTGATTTCCATCCCTTAAGATTGATTCCGCTGCCGACTCTATTTGCAGTAATTATTTTTCCAGGTTCAAAACTTCTCATTTCAGTGACAATGACCGCCGCAATGCTTGCAGTCTCCACCGCAGGATATGGATTTTCCGGCTTTTTTAGACTTTATCATGCTGCGAATGGCCAGAAATACAACAAATGCTAGAATAATCAACACAACAAAAGTTCCCATGATGTACCTCCTATACGCGGTTAGTATAACCTAACTGTCAGTTTCTGTCAAGGGGCTCCCGATTGAGTAGTTCACTTTTTTCTGTTTTTATGATATAGTTTATTGCAAAGATCAAATGGGCATCCCGTATATGTTTGCATGTATTTGATGTCTATGGGTTCCGCCAAACACGAGAAAACAGCTGTTTTTCCTTATTCGTAATCCGGACATAAAAAGAAAGATGTATTTCTTAATTCGTAAAGTAGGAGTTAAACTATAATGATTGTCAATGAATCTGCTGAAAACTATCTTGAAACGATTCTTCGTCTGAGCAAAGAACTGCCGGTTGTCCGTTCTGTAGACATTGCCACCGAACTGGGTTACACCAAACCAAGTGTCAGTGTTGCCATGAAAAATCTGCGCAATAACGGACACATTGTTGTATCCCATGCCGGCTTTATTACGCTGACCGATTCCGGCCGTGAAATTGCTGAGATGATCTACGAACGCCATGAATATATTTCCAAATGGCTTGTTTCTCTGGGTGTTGATCCTCAGACTGCTTCCGACGACGCCTGCCGCATGGAACACGTTCTCAGTAAGGAAACCTTTGAAGCAATCAAAGCCCATATTAAAGAAACCACGGACATTTGAGTCTGACATCCATTATTCTTTTCCGCAAATTTGATCCGGTGTACAGAGGATGGAATGAGGAATATTTTTCCAGGTTACTTTTTGGAAAAGAGCAGCCACAGCCATCGGAATATAGGTAAATATAAAGACAGGAAACATCAAAAGATAAAGAACCTGCCGTACTTTGGAACAATGAATCTGCTTTCGCTCGCTGACCAGGGTACATAAGCCGAAGAACAGAAGAGTAAAATAAATACTGAAGAGACATCCTCCCACACCGAAAAGAGCACTTTCCACCATGGAAAAGGAATGGGCTATCATTCCTGCTGCCACACAGCTGGTATTGAAAATTAAAGATGCAAGAGTAATCAGCGTAGCGGGAGCAATAACCATCAGCATATCATAACACTGAAACCGGTGTTCCCGGACCATGCCCCTCACCAGACCTTTTCCATAATGAGCAAAAACCTGATAAAATCCTTTTGTCCAACGCAGGCGTTGATTCCATGAATCCCGGAATGTAGATGGCTGTTCGTCATAAAGAACCGCATCCTGACAGTAACCAATCTTATCTCCCCGAATAATATGATCTGTGGTAAATTCAATATCCTCCGTCAACAGATTGTATTTCCAGCCCCCATCTTCACGGATTATCTGGGATGCCACCAGAAAACCTGTTCCGGAAATGGCACAGCTGGTATTCAGCTTCATTCTTGCCCCGTTAAGAAAACGGGATTCCCGCATGAACCAGAGAGAATATCCTGCTGTAATCCAGTTTTCTCCATAGTTTTTCGAGTTCCGATAACTGGTAATTATGTTGTAACCCTGACAGAAGGTACGGTTCATAGCCGTTACGTAGCCCTTGTCCAGCACATTATCCGCGTCAAAAACCATATAAGCATCATAGTATTCCAGCCCCATCTTTCTTTCGATCCTTTTTAAGGCATAATCCAGAGCATACCCCTTTCCTATCTGAGAACAATTGTTTCTGACAATAACCTGAGCCCCCCGTTCCCTGGCTCTGATGCCGGTATCATCCGTACAATTATCTGCAATCACATAAACATCGATGAGGTCAGAGGGATAATCCTGACATTCAATACTGGACAAAATCCCCTCAATAACAGCCCCCTCGTTTCTGGCGGGAATCAGAATGGCAAACCGATGCATATGAATCGTCTTCGTTTCCTTCGGTTTCCTTTTCACCATACCTACCAGCAAGTAAATCAACTGATATCCATAACAAAGACTAAAAAATGCCAACAATAGAAAATTCACCCATTCAATCATTCTGTTCATGACGTACTTCTCCTATGTATTTTATGTCCAATTGTCCCTTGGCTCATATCTTGATGTTTTGGTCAAAAGGATTTGACCCATGATGCAAAAGGATTTCAGCGCGTTTCATGAAGGCATGAAGTACATAACCTTTTGACTCTTATATCATAGCGTTGAAATATATAAAACAATTTCACAAATGTTGCTTGTTTTAGACATATTTTACAATATATTCAAATTTCTTATCCAGAATAGAGCTAATTCAACTTTTCGTCAACAGAATTACGTGCGTTTTCAATAATTATTCTATAAATCTTCACTTTTTCATCAGATATTTTCTAATTTTATCAGAATTTTTATTTTTCCACGACAAAAAATCCCCCCGGTTCCGACTTTTCAAAAAGCCCGAACCGGGAGGATTCCTTTTCCATACGGATCAATATTTCTATTTCAATTCCAATTTATTTTTTCAGATGAGCCAACTGTTTCTGTACCTGCTCCATCATCTGAGTATATTTTGCCAGTTTCTCTTTTTCTTCCTGAATCTTTGCTTCCGGAGCTTTGCCGAGGAATTTCTCATTACTCAGCATACCGTTAACACGTTTCAGTTCTCCGGTCAAACGTTTTTCTTCCTTCTCCAGACGCTCAATCTCCTTGGAGATATCTACCAGTTCGGCAAAAGGCATATACATAACAGCCTCTGCGGTCACAGCAGAAACGGCATCATCATCAATACCATCCTTATTGCTCTGGATTGCTACTTCACTGGCAGATCCCAGAACAGCAAAGAAAGCCTTGCTTGTCTCAAATGCTGCCTGAATCTCTTCTTTTTCCGTTACCACGAAAACCTTTGCTTTCTTGCTGGGCGGAACATTCATGGAAGAACGAACATTTCGAATGGCACGAACGGCTTCTTTGATCATTTCAATGCGGTTCTCTACCTCCGGGAAATTCCATTCATTCTGATACTCCGGCCAATTGGAAACCATGATGGATTCTTCTCCATCCTGGAGATTGCAGAAGATTTCTTCGGTAATGAAAGGCATATAAGGATGCAGAAGCTTCAAAGCCTGAATCAGTACTGTCTTCAGAGTCCAGCAGGCAGCAGCCTTGCTGTTTTCACCTTCTTCTGCATAAAATCTGGGTTTTACCATCTCAATATACCAATCGCAGAATTCTTCCCAGATGAAGTCATAAATCTTCTGCATGGCAATACCCAGTTCAAATTTGTCCAGGTTCTCCGTTACATCACGGATCAAACGGTTGCACTTGGAAAGAATCCAGCGATCGGCATCCTCCAGCTGATCCAGCGTCACATTCTCTGTATCCACACCGTCCATATTCATCATAATGAAACGAGATGCATTCCAAACCTTATTGGCGAAATTACGGCTGGATTCTACTCTTTCCCAGTAAAAACGCATATCATTTCCGGGGGCATTTCCGGTGATCAAAGTCATACGAAGAGCATCTGCACCGTATTTATCGATAACTTCCAGAGGATCAATACCATTTCCCAGAGATTTACTCATCTTGCGGCCCTGAGAGTCACGTACCAGTCCGTGAATCAGAACGGTATGGAAGGGACTCTGGCCTGTCTGCTCATAAGCGGAGAATACCATTCGGATTACCCAGAAAAAGATAATATCATAACCGGTAACCAGAACATCGGTGGGATAGAAGTATTCCATCTCTTCTGTCTTGTCCGGCCAGCCAAGAGTGGAGAAGGGCCACAATGCCGAACTGAACCAGGTATCTAGTGTATCCGGATCCTGTGTCAGATGACGGCATCCGCATTTCGGGCAAACATCCGGTTCTGTGCGGGAAACAATCACTTCTCCGCACTCATCACAATAGTAAGCCGGAATCCGGTGTCCCCACCAGAGCTGTCTGGAAATACACCAGTCGCGGATGTTCTCCAGCCAATGCATATAGGTCTTTCCAAAACTCTCCGGCACAAATTTCAGCTCTCCGGTCTGCAAAGCAGCAATGGCAGGTTTGGCCATTTCCTCCATCCGTACAAACCACTGTTTTTTGATCATGGGCTCTACAGTGGTCTTGCAGCGATCGTGGGTTCCTACATTGTGAACGTGTTCAACCACCTTCACCAGCAGACCCTGCTGATCCAGTTCTTCTACCATGAGTTTTCTTGCTTCATAGCGGTCCATGCCGGCATACTTGCCGCCATTTTCATTGATGGTGGCATCATCATTAAGAATATTGATCTCTTCCAGATTATGACGTTTTCCCACTTCGAAATCGTTAGGGTCATGAGCCGGCGTAATCTTAACGCAGCCGGTACCGAATTCCTTATCAACATAAGCATCGGCAATAACGGGAATTTCACGATCCGTCAGCGGAAGCTTCAGCATCTTTCCGATCAGATGGGTATATCTCTCATCATCGGGATTTACAGCAACCGCCGTATCACCCAGCAGAGTCTCGGGACGGGTAGTAGCAATCTCCACAAATCCGTCTTCTCCTACGATGGGATATTTGATATGCCAGAAATGTCCATGCTGCTCCTGATATTCTACCTCTGCATCGGAAATGGAGGTCTGACAAACAGGGCACCAGTTAATGATACGGGATCCTTTATAAATATATCCTTTATCGTAAAGCTTTACGAATACTTCCTGAACAGCCTTGGAACATCCTTCATCCATGGTGAAGCGCTCACGGTCCCAATCTGCGGAAGATCCCATTTTCTTCAGCTGGGAAATAATACGTCCGCCGTATTCCTTCTTCCATTCCCATGCCTTCTCCAGAAATCCGTCACGGCCCAGATCTTCTTTATCAATTCCTTCTTCTTTCAGCTTGGAAATAATCTTTACTTCCGTTGCGATGCTGGCATGGTCAGTTCCCGGCTGCCACAGAGCAGAGTATCCCTGCATTCTCTTATAACGAATCAGAATATCCTGCATGGTATTATCCAGTGCATGACCCATGTGAAGCTGTCCCGTAATATTGGGCGGCGGCATTACAATCGTAAAGGGTTTTTTCTTCTTATCCACTTTGGCTGCAAAATACTTTTTGTCCAGCCATTTCTGATACAAACGGTCCTCAATCTCCTGGGGATTGTAGGTTTTGCTCAATTCTTTTGCCATACTTTTCTCCTTCTATGAATTCTTTCTGACGGGAAATTTTTCCTGGATTTCCCATCAAAAAAATAATGGATTTTTTTAGAAAATAAAAAGCCCTTTCCATGCTCAGCATGAAAAGGGCGAAATTCTCCGCGGGACCACCTTATTTTGGTCTCTGATCCCGTAACGTGGGCAAAACGAAGATGATTACTGACAAAAAACTCTTTCCGGAAATCCCTTTGTTCTCTTCCTGTCCTGTTCACCATCCCGGCTCCGAAGCTACCTTCCAGTGATCCATACCCGGTCCGTCTTCCAGCTATGAAACGGTCCTCTCTGTGAGCTGGGCATCCTGTACTCCTCTTCATCTGTGCCTTTCGCATATTCATCCAATATCTATATACTATAAAAGTCCCACCGCTTTTTGTCAACCATTTTCCCCGGTTCTTTTTTACAGATTTTCCCCGGTTCTTTTTTGCAAATCCTTTTTTCAGATTTTCTTCCAACCTTTTTCATGCCTTACCATGGGATTCTTTTACGATCCCGGTCTCCGGCAGCAGACATGCCATATCGTCAGGAAGAGGAATCTCCATATCCACCGTCTCCCCGGTAAAAGGCTGATGAAAATGAAGCCGCCCTGCATGGAGAGCTGTCCGTTCAATCCGTTCCCCTGGACCGCCATAAACAGAATCACCCAGAAGGGGATGGTTCAACGATGCCATGTGAACACGAATCTGATGCATTCTTCCCGTATCCAATCGAATCCGAAGAGCAGCATAGTCTTCATATTGGCAAATCACCTGATAATGAGTAACTGCTTCCTTTCCTTCTGGTGAAACATACATCTGACAAGGGACTCCCGGCACAGGACTCAGGGGAGCACAAATCACACCTTCCCTTTTTTCCATCCGACCGGCGGCCAATGCAATATACTCTTTCCACAGGATTCCCCTGGTCCGCTGTTCTGACAGACGACCGGCTGCCCCCCGATTCTTGGCAAAAAGAAGGCCTCCCGAGGTTTCCTTGTCTAATCGCCCCACCGGTCGAATTCTCAGAGATTCTCCCCGTTCATAGAAAAGAGCCATGAGCCAGTTAGCTATGGTTTCCTCGTAATGTTTTCCTCCGGGATGGGTGGGAATACCGGCTGGCTTATTGACAAGGCAAACATCTTCATCTTCATAGAGAATTTGCAGGGGACGCTCTCCTTTGGGAATCAGCTGGGAGGAGCATTGAGAAGGATTTTCCAGATGAACGATCACTTCATCGCCTGCTTCCAATTTCCAGGTTACTCTTTGCCGTTCTCCATTTACAAGAATTCCCGGTTCCCGAAATTTCAGCTGACGAATCTCCTTCTTTGTTATACCCAGCTGAATCCTCAGAAAATCATACAGCTCCATGGGATGCTCCACGATCTTTGAAATCACTTTTTCCATTTTTCTCTTTCTGATCTGTCCATTTCCTTGCGGAAACGCTGCAGCGATCCAATCATCCTTCCTTTACGATGACATCTCCTACCGATCCCCGGGCAACACGAATCAGATCAGCCGGAGCCAATTCCAGCTGAAGTCCCAGCTGGCCGCCGCTGACTACCACCTTTTCCAGACTTTCAATGGTATCGTTGAAAACCGTAGGGAACTGTTTTTTCATTCCCACGGAAGTGCATCCGCCTCGAACATAGCCGGTAAGAGGCGTCAATTCCTTTAAAGGCAGCATTTCCAGAGATTTTTCTCCCACTACTTTTGCCGCTTTCTTGAAATCAATTTCATCGTCGATGGGCAGCACAAATACGTAATAATTCTTACTCTTTCCCACAGTTACCAGAGTCTTGTAAACCTTGCTGTGATCGATTCCAAGCAAGTCGGCAATCTGACCACCGTCGGTAAATTCCGTGCACTCATACGTATGAGATTCATACTTTACTTTATTCTTATCAAGAATACGCATGGCATTGGTCTTGACTTCTTTTTCCTTCTTTGCCATATTAACCTCCCCCTATTTGTCTTCAAACTGTATATCTGTCTTCTGTCTCTGCTCCGGGAAACAGCTGTTGTCAGGTTTCCTCCCATTCATTGACAGCTTCGCAGGTATAAACCTGAAAATCACAAATTTCCCGAAGCTTTTCTGCTGCCCGGTCACGTGTTTCTGCCTGATCGAAAATACCATAAACCACAGAACCGGATCCTGTCATCAAACTGCCCAAAGCTCCCGCTTCCAGAAGAAGCTGTTTCATTTTCCCGATCAGTTCCCGTTCCGGTACAGCTTCCTCAAAATCATTATGGAGACAGGAACACATGGCAGAAAGATCACCAGCCTCCATGGAACGAATCAACGCTTCGGTTTTCCGCCGACGGTTTGAAATTCCTTTCTGATCCAGAAAACGGAACATCTGTCCCGTGGGAAAAGCTGCTTCCGGCTTCAGCAGCAAAATCGGATAACTGTGGAAAATCGGAATATCTGTAAGAATTTCTCCCACTCCTCTTCCCAAAGTGGCATGAGGAACCATACAGGCCGGAACATCGGCCCCCAGCTTCACACCAATCTCCACTAATTGATTTCGGGAAAGCCCCAGAGAAAAATGGCGGTTCATCCAAAGCAGCAGGGCAGAACAATCCGTACTTCCACCTGCCATACCGGCACCGGAAGGAATGTTTTTCTTCAGATAAATCTCAAGCCCTTTTACCTTGTCGGGAAACTGCTGCCGCAGTGTCTCGTATCCCCGGCATACCAGGTTGTTCGGATTGGAAAACTCCGGTACAGAACAGGAAAAATCGAGACCATCCTTTCCATTCTCTTTCACCATTAATTCATCTGCCAGAGAGACCGGCTGAAAAATCAATTCCAGATCATGATAACCATTGTCCCGTTTTCCCAATACATACAGGTTTAGATTAATCTTCGCTCTCGCCCAAATTACCGTTTCCATTTTATTCTCCAATTTCTTCTGCCGTCAAAATACAAAAAACGCTGACGCCAAGGCCCCGGCCGAAATCTGTCAGCCCCTCACCGGTGGTGGCTGTAATTCCCACACAGTTGGCTGACATTCCCATCTGTTCTCCCAGAGAAATTCTCATTTCCTCCACCTTGGGAGAAATTGCCGGACGCTTTCCTTCTATGGTAATACTCAGATGTACCGGACGAAATCCGCATTCAGCCATATCTTTCATGGCTTCCTTCAGATACTCTCTGCTGTCTGTTATGCCGGCCTGACACATCTCATCTGCCCGTTTTCCCAGAATATTCCGACAGGTGATTCCCGAAATCGCATTCACCACAGCATGGATCACCACATCACCATCACTGTTGGCTTCAAAAGCGGGAGCCGTGTCAAACGCCACGCCTCCCAAAATGCATTTCTTATCGGTCTTCTGAGTTTCAAATCTGTGACTGTCCTGTCCGATAGATACTCTCATACACTTCCTCCACAATCTCATCTACGGCCTTTCCGTCCGTATGAATTACCAGGTCTGCTGCAGACTGATAAGCCTCTGCTCTCTTCTTCTTCAGCTCCGCAATGTACTCCACATTCATATGACCGTTCAGAATCGGACGAGCCGTACTTCCCTTTACACGATCCAGAATGGTTTCCGGTGTTGCCTCCAGAAGGATAATTACTCCATTTTTCTTCATGTATTCCACATTCTGAGGACGAACTACAATTCCGCCTCCGCAGGAAACCACGTGATCATTGAGATTCACCAATTCTCGGCAAAGCGCTGTTTCCATATCCCGGAATGCCTGTTCACCCTGGGTAGCAAAAATCTCATTGACTGACATTCCGGCTCTCTCGACCAGAATATCATCTACTTCGATCAGTTTTCTCTGATACTTCTTCGAAAAAGCTGCCGAAATCGTTGTTTTTCCGCTTCCCATGAATCCAATAAAGAAAATATTACGTTCCATTGTTCTCTGTACTCCTTTTTATCCGCCCTGGTGTCTGCGATAATCGGTCTTCCAGATTTCCACTAACTGGCGAAGACCAGACATCTTACGGATGTTATCTTTATCCATCCATTCAGACACTTCCTGCCCGCGGCCAAGAAATCTCGATTGCTTTTTCGCATCACCAATTTCCTGATCCCAGACTTTCTGTTTCTCAGGCTCTAATTGTTCTAAAAACTCTTTTTTCCATTTATCATCTTTCAACTGACATGCAGCACAATACAACATCTTACCTACATGATCCTGGGGCAGCAATGCGTAAGCCTGTGCCAATGATTTGGATGCTTCCATCCAATCATACTGTCGGGCACAGACAATCCCACGGCCAAGCCATGCTTTCCCCTGAAACTCTTCGTTTGCCAATGCACTGTCACCACTGTACAGCAAACGCTCATACTGTAAACGTGCCTCCGCATAACGCTGCTTCGACAGAAGTTCCTCTGCACAGACCAGTTTCCTCTGGCCCGGCGTCATTCTATCCACTTCTGCCATATGACTGCGAAACTGACGCAGCTCATCCGCATTGTAATAATGAATGTCCTGCAGAATAACCAGGAGCAGTTCCGACAAATCTGCCTGATCCGCCCAGCGGCGGAGCTTGGCCTCCAGCTTTGTCATTCCCAACTCCTGGCTGATAAATCGAAAGAGCCTCTCGTCCAGGAAATTCTCACCAATCAGTAAGGCATTATGATAAATATAATAACTCAATTCCTCACCGGAATACAAATTCAGCCCCAGCTCTTCCACAAAATAGGGTTGTTTTGCCTTTTGATTCCGGCACAAAAGCATTCTTCCCATCATATCCTCCCTAGGAAAGGTAAAAATCTTTGCGGATCATTTTACCCGATGCAGGAAACAAATCGCCAAAACCCCGGTCGATAATCCGCACCGTCATACAATCCTCTGAGACAAAGGAAACAATTACTTCTATCTTCGTTGTTTTATTTGGCCGAACCGGGAATTCTGTCAAATCAATCTTGATTTTATCTACTCTCGGTATTCTGGCCGAAATAATATTCAGTTCCAGATAATCCATATTGTCCGGTATCAGTTCAACCCGGGAACGTGCCTCATACCAGTTTGTACCTGCACTGGCCAGCATCACTTTCTCATTGCGTTCTGCATAAACGGCAGACACACAGACGGAAGACTGAAGACGTCCCTCACAAAGACAGATAAAAGGGTATGAGGAAGTCTCCTGCAGTACATCATATGCAACATATGCCGCACCGCTGGCAAAAATATGCTGTCCGGCAAACACCTTTCTCTTGCGGCATACCACAGGCAGAAAATTTTTCAGCCAATCGGTTTTGGCAAAACCTCTTCCCGTAAGAAATACCGAAGAGATAATTTTCCTGCTCAGCAGACGTTCTGCACAAGCCGTAAGGATGGTATCTCCCAGATGTTCCCCGG
Organism: Clostridiales bacterium; assembly: GCA_029007785.1. Classification (GTDB taxonomy): domain Bacteria; phylum Bacillota; class Clostridia; order Lachnospirales; family Lachnospiraceae; genus UBA3305. The sequence goes on from JAQXIM010000126.1 coordinate 14,857, forward strand.
AGGCATTATCCAGAAGATCCAGACTGAAACTCTCCTCCATCCTTTCGTGAGCTGCTTCTACAATCCGTGGATTACGTCCCCGGATCATTTTCATTTCATAATAATGGAGGCCATCCTCCGTCAAGTCAAACATACAGGAAATATTTGCCCACACTTCCTGCTTCTGACTGATCACATAATAAACAAAGCTTTCTGTATGATTTAAAATGTGTACCAGTTCCCTGGGAACACCGCAGCGTTCTGCAACTCTGACCAGAAGATCCAGCAGATCACCTTCCAGTGTCTGAACCGTAAATACCAGACTGTCGATTTCTTCCAGCTGGTATTTTTGGCGGGCCATGGTAATCAGCATTTCTACAAAACGATATAAAAGCTCTTCTGCACTATACTTCACACCTTCAATGGTGGCGCTTCCATCTTTTCTGGCCAGCTTAACCAGTTTGTCCACCATGGTTCCTTCATTAAACAGTGCCCGGCGATATGCTTCCTCACCGCCAAACCATTCATCTTCTCCTCGTTTCTTACAAATCACAGTAGGAATCAGACAAGAAGATTCATCTGATGACAGTGTAATCGCTTCGGTAGTCATATCCAGCGGATTCATACAGCTTACCTGACTGTAGTCATCACATAAATCGATTCCCAATAACAGTCCCTGCACAACAGTCTCCTCTCTTCCCTATTCCATCTGAAAAATCTGTTCTACCCAGGTTTCTTTCATACCATACTCCAGCACATCCTGCTGCCACTGCTGAACAGAATCGGATGCCTGTATTATCTTTTGCAGACGATTCAGTTCGGCATACTGACAGGTATCTTCTTCCTGGGATGCTTTTCCGCAGCAGGAAACCCGGGCCAGAATTTCTTTCGTTCCATTTTTTTCACAAACGATTTCGTAATTAAGGTTTTCTCCCTCAAAAAGCAGCACGGATTTCACATAGAATCCCGGATAAACCTGGGGCATCCATGTTCTGATTTCCGTTTTTCCTCCCTTTTCAGAGAAAATCGTCATTCGAAGCTCCAGATCCTGATCCGGATCCCCCTGATATTCCAACCATTCTCTTTCTTCCAAAACCTGAGGAAGTTTTACCTTACCGGACAGCTGTTTCATCCAGGCAAAAGCCAGCCCCTGACGATACAATTCATTCACCAGTCTGCTGCAATACTCTTCTTCCTCTTTATCCAACTCGGATTTTTCCGCATAATGCCGTGCCAGAGCAAGCATACAAATTCTCGGAACTTTTTTCCGCTCCTCAGCCCGATTCAATAAATGGCGCACATACTGGAATACCTCCTCATCCACCGCCTGACCGTAACGGAAATACTCTTCGCATCTTACCGCCAGATAAGCATGAATCAGCATACGTTCTCCTGTCCCCTGCTTCAGATAAAGACGAAAAACAACATCCAGCCCCCTGCCCTGACCGGCAAACAGCATCTGAGCCAGAAGACGCTCCTCCATTCCGCTGAAAGGAACCTTTGCTTCGTCCGCTTTCACCAATACAGCAAGCATTCTGTCACTGGAAGAATTGTAATAGGCACAAAGATATTCCAGAATAACCTCATCATATGTTTCATTTTCGAACAGATAATAGCTCATTTCCAAAAGAGCTTCATTCTTATCGAAGCGACTGTTCTGAATGATAAGACTGATCAGTTTCCGAAGACTTTCCAGGGGCAAATCACGATAATTGTCACAACGAATCTGACGATATGCCTCTTTTAACTGACCCTGTTCAATCAGAATCTGTATCAGACGATTCTTCTGATCTGAAGAAATTCCTCCGTAACGGACGCATTCCCTGACATCTTCCTCATGGGGATCTCTTTGATGAATCACGCCCTCCGCAATGGATTTCATCAGTTTCTTCCGATACTGGCGATGAATATTTCTCACTTCCAGCATCTTCTTCAGCAGAAGGATCTGTTCTTCTCTGCGGCATCCCTGGACAAGAATCCGACTGCATTCTGCCAGCCGAAGCATCAGATGACGGGGACAGATCTCATAGCATTTAGCCAACATGTCCTCTGCGTATTCCAAAAGACGCTTTTTCTCGTATTTCACTCCGGCATATCGTTTTCCATCCCTGTCCACAAACAGAATACGGCACAAATCCGTATAAATCGGAAGATATGCCACGCCATTTTTCATGGGAACAATCCGTTCCTCTTCTAATTCTCCATATACCACAACAGCCTCGGTAAAGCACGACTCCTCTGTGGTGATTTTCCAGGTGCACAGAAGATCCGGCAGCAGACGGGCATTTCTCTCATCCACTGCTTCCGGAGAAAGAATGTGACGGTATATCTCCGCAATTTTATCATTGATCCTTCCTTCCTGAAGACGGCGGGCAACGAAATCCCGGAACTGGTTCTCATAAGCCGTCATGACGTGACTGTCATTCTCCATGAAACGGAAAATATTCAAATATAAAGTCTCCTGGGATTCCGGATCCCTGGGACTGTTATAACTAAAGTAAAGAACGATTTCTCTGGGGAAAGGCTCATTCATTTCTTCCGGCACAGTATACAAATAGTAATCATACAGACGTGTCAGTCGAATGTCACGTTCCACACCTTTGGCATACCAGGGGAAGCAAAGCGTTCCTCTCTGATCTCCTTTAATTAAGACAGAACAGAGTCCTCCCAGGATTTCATCTTTTTCAAAGGAATGATAAAGGATCTTCAGAATCCGACCAAACTCCGGACGATATCCTCTTTCCTGACTGGAAAGGGAGGCAACATAAACCGCCGTTTCTTCTGACAGAACTTTTCTTCTGGCTCCGAAAAGCAGTGCATGAAGTTCAAATTCCTCCAGATTCTTCAAAATATCCGGGTGACGATTATAAATTCGGCAGGCCTCCAGATACAGGAAGGGATTTCTGCTTCCCTTTTCATAATATTCGTGCATCCGTTCCAGCATTTCCAGAGGGCGGTCTGCCAGACCTTCATCGGTGGTCAGCATCATCAAAAACAGGAACTCTGAAACATTGCCATCCATCTCATAATGATTGAGAATCTTCAGCATCTGCTCCTTCTTTTCCCAGCTGTCCGTTATCTGTACCTGAAGATAGAGATAAGCACAGTAGGCATCCGCATCTTCTCTGCGGTTCTCTTCTACCAGAGGACCGACTTCCTCCAACATGGCTTTGGCCAGCTCGATATCTCCCTGCCAGATTCCAATAGCAATACGCTGTAAGTTCTGCCAGGTGGTGGGTTCCGTTTCCTTGGTCATCTCTTCCCAACAGTATTTCAGATAATCCAGCTGTTCCCGCTTCTGTTCCCTGGATGCAAATAAACGAAGAAATGTATTCCAGAACTCCAGGACGGCTCCCCGGCGTTCCCGGTGCTTCCGTCCGGCATGACCCGGCTGCTCCTGAGCAGACATGGTCAATTCCAGGGAAATCGTCTGCAAAGCAGAATGAATCCGAATTCTGCCATAATTTCTTCCGCCATGAAGCTGTTCCTTCCGAATCGTATAATACAGCTCGAAGGTATCCCCTTCAAAATCCTGATCCGTGATCCGGCTGCAGGAAAGTTCCACGGCTGGATTGTCTGTTTCTGCCTGGTATACAAACTGTCCCCAGGTATTCCGACGAAGAACAATCTTATCCGTCAGCTCGGTCTCAGGCAGAAAATGAGTTCTTTCCAGATCTTCTGTCTCCAGAACCACTCGTTCCTTCATACCCACGCTGCAAAGGAATTCCTCCGGCATATTATTGCGGTAAACGGCTCGGTTCAGTCCATCATAAATGGCTCTTACCGCTAAATCTTCCATAAAAGGATAGCTGGAAAAATCCCTGGACTCAAATAATTTCTGAGCCTGTGCCGGATTCTCTTTTACATATTCTGTCAGTTCTTCCAGCGTCTCCAGCTCCGGTCTCTCCTCTTTCCATCGTTTTACCTCAAACCGATAGGGAAGCTGACATTCGCCTCCGTTGTATACCAGATAAAAGCATCCCTGAAGAACCGTTCCCTCGGGAAGCTGATCTGCCTGCACCTCATAAGGAAGAAACACACTGACCCCAACATACATACTCTGAAGGGGAACGACTCTGCTGTCATCCGAATAAATTAAACCACGAAAAGCGAGCTGATTTCCGCTTACTACCCGGATATCACCTCGATAATTCTCGCCATATGGAATAATCTCTTCGATCTGCGGCTGCAGAAATTCTACCTTCGGCAGCTCTGCTGCCATGTTTCCCTGCGCCAGTTGATTAATTCTCTCTTTCACGTACCATCACCTGTCCATCATCTTACTACAGTTTCTGACAGAATTCTATATAATTTTTAATTTCTTTTTCGTATCCGTTATCCCCGGGAGTGAAAAACTTTCTTCCCAACAGTTCATCCGGAAGGTATTGCTGCTTCACGTAATGCCCCGGATAATCATGGGCATACCGATATCCCAGACCTCTGCCAAGCTGGGCCGCTCCGCTGTAATGACTGTCCTGAAGATGGGACGGAACATGCTGGATCTGAGTATCCCGAACAGCCTCCATGGCCGCATTGACAGCCATATAAGAAGCATTACTTTTCGGAGCAGTGGCCACATAAATGGCTGCCTGAGCCAGAGGAATCCTGCCTTCCGGCATTCCTACCCGTTCCACCGTCTGAGCAGCTGCCACAGCCACACTCAAAGCCTGGGGATCTGCCATTCCAACGTCCTCCGAGGCACAAATCATGATTCTGCGGGCAATAAAAAGCGGATCCTCACCTGCATAGATCATCCTTGCCAGATAATAAACGGCTGCATCCGGATCGGACCCTCTCATACTTTTGATAAAAGCAGATATGATGTCATAATGATTGTCTCCATCCTTGTCATACCGTACATTTCTTTTCTGAATGCATTCTTCTGCCACGGCAGTTGTAATATGAATTCTGCCGTCTTCCTGGGGCGGTGTCGTCAAGAGAGCAAGCTCCACTGCATTGAGAGCCGATCTGGCATCTCCTCCGGCAATATCTGCCAGAAATTCCAGGGCATCCTCTTCAATGGCACCATGGTAGGCTCCCATCCCTTTCTCCACATCCTGAAGTGCCCGAAGAATCAGGCTGCGGATATCGTTTACCGATAAAGGATGGAGTTCAAAAATATGAGATCGGGAAATCAGTGCCCGATTGACTTCAAAGTAAGGATTTTCCGTAGTGGCTCCGATCAGAATAACTGTGCCGTCCTCCACAAAAGGCAGAAGATAGTCCTGTTGACTTTTGTTGAAACGATGAATCTCATCAATAAACAAGATGGTTCTGCTTCCATACATTCCCATATTCTGCTTTGCTTCCTGAATCACCGCTTCCATATCTTTCTTTCCGGCGGAAGTGGCATTAATCTGGCAGAAATTGGCCTTTGTCGTATTGGCAATCACTCTGGCCAAGGTGGTTTTTCCTGTTCCGGGAGGACCATAAAAGATTAGAGAACTCAGTTTATCTGCCTGAATTGCCCGATACAGTAATTTATCTTTTCCTAAAATATGTTCCTGTCCCACCACTTCATCCAGAGTTGTCGGACGAAGTCTAGATGCCAGCGGGGCTTCTTTTGCCTTCTTCTGCTGCCCCATATATTCAAATAAATCCATTTTCCGCCTCCATTGTCAGGATTTTCCCTGGATCACCAAAGTACGATAAGGATAGAACAGAATGGTTCTTTCCTTCCTGATTTTTTGTAAAAATAAATTATACCATGGGTAATTCCATTTTACAAGAAACCTTCTTCTTTCTTCCAATTTTAATGATGAAGAGTCAAATCCTTCTGACCCCGCCGCCATAAGCAGGAGTCCCCCGACAAATGAGCCTGATACAAAAGAAAAAAAGAGGAATGCCGACAAACCGGACAGCCTCTTTCATCCTCTTCCAATGGTTCGATTTCTTATTCGGTCTTTTCCGGATTGGATACACTGACTTTATGATCGTACCAGACTCCCTTTGTTCCAATCAGGGCCAGATCAAATTCTTCATCCAGTACCGGAACCGGAATATCAAAACCATTTACCTCTTCACTGATACCGTCTTCATAGGTAACCGTATCCACAACCGGTTCCAGAATCCTGGCGCTTTCCTTCCCAGCATCCTCTGCCAATCCCGGATACAAATTCACAATATTCTTCGATGTCAGGGAAATATGAATCGTCATCTCTCCATCTTCCACCGTCAGAATTCCTTTACCGTCACAGGCTTCATTGACATGGAACATGCTGCTGTCCGTATGGAATTCAGCAGTATATACTCCATCTTCCAGCTGAGCAGCTGCTTCTTCGAAACCTTCCTCTGAGACTGCCGTTCCAGCAGATTCCTCTGCCGCTTCCGTGACAGGATCTTCTTTTTCAGAAGCCTCTGTCACCGACAATTCCGTAACCGCCGCCTCTGAGACTGCCTCTCTGTTTTTCTTATTTTCATTTCCGGCACATCCCATACACAGAGTAAGTGACAATACCGCAAGACAAAGATATCCTCTTTTACTTTTCATTTTTTCATCCATCCTTCTGATTCCATAGGGTTAAAACTATCAGCTATCTCAAACTTCCCACACCGCAATGGTGTGGGAAGTCATGTGAATATCCCTTACTGCTGGTAAGGCTTATCATCACTATTTGTTGATAACCGCTGCCGTATGAGCGATATAAAGCTCCTGCACTGCCTGAATACGGCCAAGACCGGCAATCTGGGAATCAACACTGTCAAATTTTCCGGATGCCGTAAACATGCTCTTCCAGGAATCTTCGTCATCTCCTGCCATATCGTTGTTGGCATGGTCACCTGCCACAACCATCAGGGGACGAAGAATCACTTTCCTGAATCCTGCCTCTTCCAGAGCCTTGATCACTTCTTCACAAGCTGTTTCTTCCGGTTCACCTTCCACGGTTCCGATAAATACATTATCATAACCAAGCTCCGTCATCTGAGTCTGCATCTGGCTATACGTTACTTTTGCAGTATGGGACGTTCCGTGACCCAGCAATACAATAGCAGTCCCGTCTTCTTTGGCCTGATCCAGACTATCAAATCCAGCTTCTGTTACCGTTTCGGCTACTACAGCTTCGGCTACCTCTTTCTTATCTGCATTGATAACGGAAGCATCCGCCCCCACTTCACCAAGAAGAGGCTCTGCAACTTCTACGGTTTCGAATTCATCTCTGTATTCCTCGATGGTTTCCATCATTTCATCATACTCCGCACCATGCATCAGATGAGTGGGCTGAACCACCAGATTTTTTACACCGTTTGCAACAGCACGATCCAGAGCCTGCTCCATATTATCGATTTTTTCATCTTCACGAGCCTGGAGATGGTTAATTATAATCTGTGCAGTAAATGCTCTTCTGACAGACCACTCGGGGTAGGCTGCCTGGAGTGCATCTTCGATTCCTTTGATGTCGGCTGCACGGCTGTCATTAAAAGAAGTACCAAAGCTGACTACAAGAATTTCATTTTCGCCAATACCATCTCCGTTGAGGGGATCATCCAGGGAAGCATCACCGGTATCTCTTCCAAAATAATCCGGATCTGCAAAATCTCCGGATACCAGTTCTTTCTGGGCATCCGTTAATGCATCCCAGGCAGCCTTTGCCTCGGCACACTGAACATCCGTATCCTCTGTTCTTTCCTGAACATAGATGGCGTCAATCAGTGCAGCAACGTGATCCGCTGCATCCTGATCGGAAACTGTTTCCTCTTCCGTTGCCGGAATTTCTTCGGTAATCGCTTCGGTTTCAGCTGCCTTCGGTGTTTCCGCCGCTTCGGTGGCTTTTGTCTTGTTTCCGCAGCCGGTAAAGGCCATGGCGGATATCACCAAAAGGGCTAATGCTGCTGTCATTTGTTTCTTCATGTCTGTTCCTCCTTTTCTGCGGACTTATCCGCATCCACATAGTTTTCACCACGCAAAAAATGCCTTCAAGAAGATTGAAGACATGAATAAGAGGCGCAAAGATACCATGGTATCTTTTTTTGCTGCAACCAATTACTCGTGGTCTCGGGACATTTCCCGTAGCATTTACAGGCAGGTCTCCTGACTTACATATCATCATGCAACGCCGCCTTCCCGATTTCTCAGTGGCATACCGGCTTTGCACTCCCTGCTTACAGTGACGAGTTCGTACAGGATTTTCACCTGTTTCCCTTTTCACCAATACACTTTATGTATACTGACACCTGTAAAGGTAATATTAAATTACGAGTCAACATTAGCACAATTTTTTACGGAATGCAATAACAAGTTTCCCAATTGGCCGAACCTGCTCCCCGGCTTCCCTTGACGGATCCCGACTTTTCCTGTTAAGATTATCAGTGAAATCATTTCGATTATTTTCACCAAAAAAGAAACTTCTGGAGGTTCATTATGCTGCACTACCGAACAAAATGCTTTGCCCACCGCGGCCTTCACGGCGACCGGAATATTGCACCGGAAAACTCTCTGGCTGCATTCAAAAGAGCCGTACGCCGTGGATACGGAATGGAACTGGATATTCAGTTTTCCCGAGATCATCAGATCGTGGTATTTCATGATGAGACTCTTCAGAGAGTATGTCAGGTAGAAGGAAAGGTCTCCGATTACACCTACAGGGAACTGCAGCAATTTCCTCTTTATCAGTCACAACAACGGATCCCTTTGCTGAAAGATGTTTTAAATCTGACGAAAGGCCGGGTTCCCCTGCTGATTGAATTTAAAACACCGGGGAACCGTTTCGATCGCCGCCTTTGTGAAGATACTGCTGCTTTGCTGGATACTTATCAAGGGCCTTTTTGTATCGAATCCTTTCATCCCATGGTTCTTTACTGGTTTCGAAAACATCGTCCACTGGTTCGCAGAGGACAGCTCTGCACCAATTTCTTCCGGACTCATGCAAAAGGACAGCGCTGGCAGTTTTTCCTTCTGGAAACCATGGTGACAAACTTTTTGACAAAACCGGATTTCATCGCCTACGACCATCGTTTTCGCCGTTCTCTTTTCTTTCGGATCTGGAAACATTTTACTACGCCGGTAGGCTGGACGGTACGCAGTTCTTCTGAATTCAAAAAGTGCCGGAACGATTTCGATTATTTCATCATGGAACAATGCCCGTCTTCCGATTGATCTCTTTATAGACCCGATATCGAACAGGATTTCCGCCGATAACGGTTACGGCTCCCTGTTTCGATGTCTGACAAATCTCAGTGGAACTCTGTCGAAGCCGTTCCAGAGTCTCTTCATGGGGATGACCGTACCAATTATCTTTTCCACAGGATATTACAGCCAGAACCGGCTGAGCTTTTTTCAAAAAATCCTCACAGGTGGAATTTCCGGATCCATGATGACCAACCTTCAATACCGTGACAGGAAACAGCATCTCATTCCTGATCAGGATTTTTTCTCCTTCCTCTTCCAAATCTCCCGTTAAGAGAAGAGAAAAATCCTCCTGCTGTACGGATAAAACAAGAGACTGATCATTTCGGCTGTCGCTTCTCCGGACTGACAGATTCTCCGAGGGATAAAGACATCGCCAGGTGACATTTCCCCAGTTCCACACGTCTCCTTCCTTGATTATCCGAATGGAAATCCCTCTGTCCTCTGCCGCCCTCCGAAGCTCCTCCAGATTTTCGTCCTGCCGGGAAAAGGGAGAGAGGAACAGAGATCCTACGGTCAAGGCTTCATCCTGTATCACTTCCAACAATCCATTCATATGATCGGCGTCACCATGGGTAACAAAGATCCCATCCAAATGGCGGACTCCCTGACTTTTCAAAAAGGGAAGAATCCTCTTTTCTCCCACCTGATCTACAGTACTGCTTCCGCCATCAATCAGAGCACAGCTTCCCTTCGGACAGCGCACAAACACAGAATCTCCCTGACCTACATCGAGAAAAGTACATTCCAGCTGACGGCAAGGCAAAGGCTGAAGGATTCCCACAAGAAGAACACACCAGGGGAAAATTCCGGCTGCCCGGAGAATCCCAGGCCGTTTTTCCATCATTTTTTGTTTTTCATGATGGATCTCTCTGCATTTTTCTTTGCATATCTCTTTATTTTTCTCTGTCTCGCCCTCTGCAGCTTCCTCTTTCTGTTTTCTTTTTATCCAAACAACACCGATTCCCAATAAGAGATAATATGCCATTACCTGTATCACCTTCGGCCTTCCCAGAATCACGGTATTTCCGGGAAGATCAGACGAAAGCTTACAGAATCTTTCATAAAACAGAAGAATCCCCTGGGCCGGCAAAAAAATAAGACCGGAAAGCTTTGGGGCAAGAAAGGAAAGCAAGGCACCGGATGCCGCCAGACCAAGAAGAAAACCAGCCAACGGTACCACCATCAGATTAAGAAAAACACTGTATCGGGGAATGGTGTAAAAATGCCAGGCCAATACCGGCATGGTTGTCAGCTGGATGGCCAGGGAAAAGCCCAGTCCCTTTCCCAGACTTCCCCCTTTCTCCCAATCCTTTTCCATGGCAGGCCACAGCACTCCCACACCGGCCATAGCCAGAAACGACAGCTGAAATCCTCCCTGCCAGAGCATAAGAGGATGCTCCATCAAAAGAAGAAAACCTGATAAACCAAGAGCAGACAGGAGATCGTAGGTTCTTCCCACAGCAGCAGCGCCGGAAGCTGTCAGAAACATGATGGCAGCCCGAAGAGAGGAAGGAGAAGCACCGCTGAGCCAGACATATCCCCAAACCACGCTTCCACTGAGAATTCCATTCAGCCAAAAGGGGCTCCCCACTTTTCGAAGCAGTTTGCTTAAAGCCATGCCAAAAAGAGACACATGAAGTCCGCTGATGGCAAGAATATGAGAAATGCCCGCCGTCTGATATAATTCCTTCGTCTCGGAATCCAGCAAAGATTTATCGCCCAAAAGGACAGAAAGAATCAGACCGCTTTCCTTTGGACCAAGGATGGTCAGAATCTTTTCCCTCACAGCTTCCCCCAGTTCCCAAAGCAACTGGGGAATCCGGTGAACCTTCTCTTCTGTCACCATCCGACTTTTCTCCTGAAGGCGGAAATCAATCCCCTGAGCCCGATAGTAACTATTGGAATCAAATTCTCCCGGATTTCCGGGTACGTCAAAAGATGACAGTTCTCCTGTCACAGTTACGCGATATCCTATTTTACATGGGAATAAATCATCGGTATATACCAAAATCTGATGTGTTTCTTTTCGATCTCTTTCCTTTTCTTCGGAAGCAACAGAATCATCCTGATTAGAAGAGTCTTTCGAGAAATTTCTTGAAGAATTTTTCGAGAAATTTTTTTCGGAACCTGTTTGTTCTATAATCACCGTATTGTGATCCAAAAAATAGGAATAACCGGAAGAAGTCCGCCGGAATCGGCAGATTTCCCCCTGAATCTCTACGATGGCAGAACTTCGTTCTGCCATCGCCTGATCCAATGAAGTTTCCGGCACCAAAGAAATACCGAAACAGGTGGCCACTATCTCTCCCAGAATCCAAACCCCAAGAATCCAGAGAAGCGGTCGTTTCATTTCACACTCCATTTTCTGTTATAATATGAGTCCGGCCAAACACTTACTGTTCCAGAACAAAATTCATATTTCGCTCCAGAGGAGTAACAAAAGAAATGTTTTCTCCGAACTTAACGTCTGCCGATCCATCAATCATCAGCTGTACCGAATGGATCTCTTCCAGTTCTGTCAGACTGTTTACGATAGAGTAAACCGATATGTACTCATTGATGGACAGCTTTTCTTTTACAAAAATACTGTTCAGATTCACATAGCAGATAGACTTTTTCACGCTGACACTGATTACTTCCGTATTCTGCGGAAGAACAGGAAACATGCCTTCCTGTGTCGGTCCCTGAATCAGCTGACGCACAATTGCTGTCTCTATATTTTCCTCCGGCCCCATCTCCACCATGGTTTCACAGGGTACCAGAGCATTTCCCTCTGCATTGCTGTAATAAAGGGTCACATGCTTCTCCACCGGCTGAGATTTGGGATCCGACAGTTTTTCCACAAAAGAATCTGCCGTCATTGCTCCGACCTGCTCTCCATCCAGCTCCAGCGGCTTGTCATTCACATAAATCATTACGCCTTCTGCTCCATCCAGCTGAAGCATTGTCTGGACAAGAGAAAACCGGCATAACAGTTCTTCCGCCGTTCCCTCCATCGGATACTCTCCGGCCAGATAAAGAATCACATTATTATTCTTTATCTGACTGTGATCCAGAATCAGTGTCATGGGAACTGCCGGACGTCCATCTGTAAACTGCCCCTGCTGAAGAATACTGTAGAGTTCATCCACCGCCTCTTCTCCCTGATTAGTCAGCGAATAAGAGGTTGACTGGGCCCCGGATTCGGAAAGATTAACATAATACACCATCACTTCCTGCCCCGGCGTCCCATCTGCAGTTATGGAAGAAGACTGACATCCTGACAGAAAAACAAGGGAGAAAACAAGGCAAACCATTATTATTCTCTTCATAGTCATCTCCTTACTCTGCAATATAATTCAAAGGAATTCTCACGACAAAAGTCGTTCCCTCGCCCATTTTACTATAGGCCTTGATGGCGCCATGATGGAGCAGAACAATGCTCTTGGATATGGAAAGTCCCAATCCGGTACCTCCGGTTTCCCGGGAACGGGCTTTATCCACCCGATAGAACCTTTCAAAAATATGCTCCATGGCATCTTCAGGAATACCACAGCCGGAATCTGATACCTTAATATAAAAATATTGATGATCTGCATTCAGAGACAGCTTCACCCAGCCGCCTTCTTTATTATACTTGATGGCATTTTCCACCAGGTTCGTCACAGCCAGAGTCAGTTTCACCTCATCGATATCTGCCATGACAGGACGATAGCTCTCAAACAGCAGTTCAATGCTTCTCTGGTTGGCAATGGGCGTAAGCCGTTTCAAAATCAATTCCATCAATTCATTGATGTTCATTTTGGAAATATTCAGAGCTTCTCCACTCTTATCCAGGCGGGTCAGGCTGAGAAGATCATCAATAATCTTGCTTTCCCGATCGATTTCTCTGGAAATATCCTGCATGAATTCCTGATACAATTCCACCGGTGCCTCTCCCATACTGTTCAGCGAATCTGCCAGCACACGGATGGACGTCATCGGTGTCTTCAGTTCATGGGCCACATTGGAGACAAATTCCTGTCTGGATTCATCGAGAATCTGCATACGATTCCAGGTTTTATTAAAGGCATCACTGATTCTCTGGGTTTCCTTGTAATTCGCCACCTCAACACTGCCATTCCGGTTGCCTTCTGCTGCATTTCGAATGGAGTCGGCCAGAGTGTTCAGAGGCTTCAGCATAATCTGAAGCACAAATACTGTCAGCAAAAGAATGATACAGAAAAAGGTCACCTCCAGCATTCTCATATTTTCCTGCTGTTCCTGAAGCGGTTTTTCAATTCCGGTGGTATCCACATTGACTGCAATGGCCCCAAGGATATCTGCTTCCTGATCCAGAGAAGTAATGGGCTCCACAAACCAGAGAGAATGAGTCCCGGCATCGTAAAGTTCCGAGTATGCTCCGGCCAACCCCTGAATCACAGCCTGGTCCACACAGTATTTGCCGCTGTCCCGACCGTATGTATCTTTAATGACACGAAACCGGGAATCAATAATCCGTATCCTTCCGTTCCAGGTCTCTGCCATCTGATCCAGAATAGCATCATTGACATCATTCATATTCCCGTCCATGTAGCCTGACTGAACCAGCTGATTTACAAGAACCAGCGCCTGAGCTGTCATGGTCTGAGTCGAATTGCTGATTTCTGATTTCAGATAAGACTTGTACAAAATCTGATTCATGGCAATGACCGGAACCGTTCCTATCAACATAACCAGAAGAAAAAGCCGAAACCGAAGGCTGGCTCCGCTCTTCTTCTTTTTCTTAATTCTTGTAGAAATAGCCTACCCCCCATTTCGTATAAACATACTGAGGATCACTGGGATTTGCCTCGATTTTTTCCCTGAGTCGTCTTACATGTACATCTACCGTGCGAACATCACCGGGATATTCAAAGCCCCAGACGATATTCAGAAGCTGTTCTCTGCTGTAGACCTTTCCCGGGTGTGTCAAAAGGAGTTCCAGCAGATCAACTTCCTTCGCGGTCAGATTAACTTCTTTATTGCCCTGGAAAACACGGCGGCTTTCCGTATCCATTTCCAGATCACGTACCACAATGCGATGAGAATCCTCTT
>JAQXIM010000127.1 GCA_029007785.1 Clostridiales bacterium
ATGTGCATATGGAAAGAGAAATCGGTTCCCAGAATATTGTCTCCCAGCAAACCAACTTTTTCTAACTCGGCAATGGCATGACGCAGACGTTTTACTGAGTTAGGATATTCGGCACGAACATAGATATAGCCGTTCTGTGCCTGAACAGCATAGGATGCAATCATCATACCTTCGATCAGACGATAGGGATCACCTTCCATAACGGAACCATCCATGAAAGCTCCGGGATCGCCCTCGTCACCGTTACAAACAACGTAACGAATGGTTTCCGCCTGTCTGGCTACCTGTTTCCACTTTCTTCCTGCAGGGAAACCGCCGCCGCCTCTTCCTCTGAGACCGGATTCATCTACAACATTGATGACTTCATCGGGAGTCATCTCATAAATAGCTTTCTCCAGAGCACGGAAGCCTCCGCTGGCAATATATTCTTCCAAAGATTCAGCATCATATTTTCCGCAGTTTTCCAGAACAAGTCGGGTTTGTTTTGCAATAAAAGGAATTTCTTCCGGTGACTGATAGCTGACCTTTTTCTGCTTATACAGAAGAGACTCAATTACTTCATCTTCCAGAACAGTTCTTTTAATGATGTCCTCACAATCAGAGACACTTACCTTAGTATACTGAATGACACGGTCCTTTTTCTGAATACGAACCAGGGGACCAAGTTCACAAATACCCTGACAACCTGTTCTTTTAATGCCGCTATGTAATACAGGATGGGCATCTTCATCATGAGGACCAAAGGTCAGGCTGATACCGGGAATATCCTTACAGATTTCACAGAATTTTTCATATACTTTTTCAGAACCGGTTGCAATACATCCGGTACCGGAACAGACCAGAATTCGGCAGTCATAGGAATCAAGAACACCGGCTTCTTCTGTTCTCCAGTTTTCCAACGCTTCTCTATTTTCAATCATACACTGCCGCCTCCTCTTAATTCGTCAATCAGTGCTTCCATCTTCTCAGGCGTCATCCGGGGATGAACATCATCATTCACCATTACAGCAGGTGCCAACCCACAGGCGCCGAGACAGGAGACGGTTTCCACCGTAAACATCATATCATCGGTCGTTCTTTTCTTGGAACTAAGTCCAAGCTTTTTATAGATAGCATCCAATACCGGCATGGATTTTTTTACATGACAGGCTGTTCCATCACAAACTTTAAATACATATTTTCCTTTTGCATCAAAAGAAAAGTTCTCATAAAAAGTTGCCACACTGTATGCCTTAGCCTCAGTTACCCCAATTTCCTTGGCGACATAAGTCAGAAGCTCACCGGGCAAATAACGAAAAGCCTCCTGAATTTCCTGCATAATGGGAATCAGTGAACCGGATTTCTTTCCGTATTTTGCTATGATCTCATCTGTTGTGTCATAGTAGGACTGATCCAGCATCATGGTACCTCCTTTCCTTAAAAACGTTTCGCTTGGGCGAAACACAATTCATTGGTAAATTTTAAACAAAGTAAAAACAATATAACAAAGTGCCGATAATAATGCAAGAGATTTTCTTTGTTTCCTCTAATATGATACATAATGCAGGAAGTTCAAAGGAAAACTCCATGTTTCATAGTTTGATGGTATAAGATTAAAGCAATGGCTTTATACATGTGAAACATGCGGTATTACTTCATTAATGAGTTCAATGAGAGTTATTCGTTTCCTTCTCAATTCGTTCACAGCCATCGCATTCTGCTCCTTCATGACCATGAGAACATTCCGTTCCCGAATGATGATGACAGGCACGGTTGGCACAGGTTCCTCCCGGTGCTGCCGGACGATACTGAATCGTACCATTTAGAAATTCCCGGATTCTTTCATCAGCGTCTCCGACGATTCCTCCCATAACAAGAATTCCTGCCTTATCCAGGGCTTTCATGGCTCCGCCTCCGATTCCGCCGCAGATTAAAAGCTGAGCACCTGCTGCTTTCAAAAAAGCAGCCTGTTCCTCATGTCCTTCCACTCCGCTCGCCATGGAAAAGGATTGAAGAATCGTACCATCTTCGACATTATAAAACTTAAAGAAACGTGAATTTCCGAAATGCGGATATATCTTACCATCTTCAATGGGTACAGCAATTCTCATAATATTATTCCTCACAAATCATATGTCTCTCCTAAAAAGGAAACATTGGCGTCTATTGCCGTCAAAAAAATCAGCATAAAATCGTCAGATCATTTTTCTGTGAATAATGTCTGCTTTATCATGTTTTTTCGGTTCCAAAAGTCATGTGTTTTCATGAAGACAAGTAACACATGACCTTTTGACTTTTATATCATTTTACTACAACTACAAGTATTTCAAAACACTTTTTTGCTTATTTTAATAAATTTGTCAGCTTTTCATCACTTTTTTTGGATGATATATATCCCGGCTGGATTTCACCCAAAACAATTCACCGATCTGCCATTTTTATTCTCCGGGCATCAGGGCATACGTTCTTCTGCATCGGAAGCAGAGAAATAACCATAATGCTTTACCATGAATTCGTCTGTCATTTCTACAAGGTTCTTTTTCTGTCTCTGACAGTCCAGAACGAATTCCAGATATCTTTCCAGCGTTTCTCCCGAATAGGTCATCAGTTCTCCGCGAAGATAGGTTTCTGCTGATGTTTCCCACTCAGAATCTTCTTCCGTAAAAAGCACACGTCCTCTCGCCGAAAGACGCGGATAGTGCTCTCTGTGTTCCAGCATCCACTCTCTATAAACAGTAAGTATCTGGTCGATTCTTTTCTGAAAGCCGAAAGGCAGTTCCGGAAGCAAGTGCTTCAGATTTTCATACTGTTCCGGTGCAGTATATTCCATCATTCTTGCATATTTTTCCATAACAAGATTTCTTCCGGAAAGAACTGCTTCTCTCAGATCACGACAATAACAATAAAGCAGAGAATCGGGCCAGGTTTCGAACTGACTTGTTCTCATGATGTGAAAAGTATTCCAGTTGTCCTGACAGGCTTCCCTTCCACCCTCATTTTTCACATGTTGAAATTGTTCCCATTCCCGGATGACAATTTCTTCTATCATCTCTGTACGCTTTTGATTACGGCTCTCTGTGGAACCTTGTTCCGGTTCCCGGCTATTTCCCATTTCTCGTTCCTGTTCGTGTCTGTTCATAGCTCCAATACATAACCTCCCTTTTATTTGCTTACGTTTCATCCATCTAAAATATGGCGATTCGTAAGCTCCGGATCTGTGATCCTTTGGTACAGAGACCATCCGATTGGCTCAAGAAAATCATCATTTAAGTCCGTCAATTTCTGTACATGCCATTCCTCTAATACACTGTTACAGATCCGTTCGATTCGAGATATATTTTCTCTGTCGAGAGGAGACTGAATCATTTGTTTCAGCGTTGTTTCATATTCCGATAAACGCGGCAAATCACCAAAACTGCGAAAAGCCCATTTATAGTAGGGCATATAGCGATGATTCAAAAGGTGAGCCATGGATAAAAATGCAAAAACAAATTCACGCAGTGCAAAGAAAGCAGCCCCGGTATCTTCTCGTTTCAGAGAGCGGGGATAATTGTATTGTCCCGCCTGAGCCATCGTTACAGATCGTGCTGCCAGTTTTTTCCATAATACCTGTTCAGGATAAAAGGAAAGAAGATTATCACGAATGCTTGAAAACTCTCCCAAAGGATCCTGAAAAACCTTTCCGTTGACAGCCTGGGCAAGAAAATGTTCCGGAACAGCCATCCAAT
The DNA here is from genome assembly GCA_029007785.1 of Clostridiales bacterium. Taxonomy (GTDB): domain Bacteria; phylum Bacillota; class Clostridia; order Lachnospirales; family Lachnospiraceae; genus UBA3305. The sequence continues at coordinate 3,708 of JAQXIM010000127.1, forward strand.
GTGAAGTGGCAGCAGGGCCTGCTTCCTGACCTGTAAACTTTCGATAAAACATGGGTATGGAAGAGACTCCTACTCTTCCGCCCCCCTGAGGAGTTGTCTGACGGGCAGGAAAGCCCATAAAAGTTTGAGGCAGCATACGATACGCACGCTGAAGTTCTTTCCCATAATGTTCAAAGTCATCGCGAGTTAGCCAAAGGCAAAACGAAGGTCCAAAGTCGTGATCCTGGGACTGATTGTCGTCGTATC
>JAQXIM010000128.1 GCA_029007785.1 Clostridiales bacterium
GATACAATCACAGTCTATTTATGGAGTGCTACGTTAAACGATCGTTTTGCACCCTATATCCAATCGCAGCTTCCGGATGTGAATATTGAATTTGTCGTGGGCAATAATGATCTGGATTTCTATAAATTCATGAACGAACACGGAGAATTACCTGATATTATCACCTGCCGTCGCTTTTATTTGCATGATGCGTCGGATTTGAAGAATCAATTGATGGACCTGTCCACGACAGAGGAAGCAGGTGCGGTCTATGAATCTTATATTGACAATTTTACCAATTCAGATGGAACAGTCAACTGGCTTCCAATCTGTGGTACGGTAGACGGCCTTGTTGTCAACCGGGCTTTGTTTGAGAAATATAATATTCCGATGCCATCGGATTACGACAGTCTTGTTTCTGCCTGTCAGGCATTCGAAAAAAATGGCATCCGCGGATTTGTTGCCGATTTTGCCTATGATTATACCTGTATGGAAGTGCTGCAGGGGCTGTCTATTCCGGAGATCACATCCATGGAAGGGCGTATGTGGCGCAGCAGATACGAAAATCAGGAAGAAGAGGTGGTAGGCCTTGACGATGCAGTATGGCCGGGAGCATTTGAGCGGATGGAACAGTTTATTAAGGACGTGAACATTCTTCCTGAGGATCTGGAACTTAGTTATGACCCTGTGATAGAGATGTTTACTCAGGGAAAGGCGGCTATGATCCGTGCCGTAGGAACGAATACAGTAGCATTTCAGAATAATAACATTGATGCTGTTTTTCTTCCATATTTCGGACAGGACGGGCAGCAGTGGCTGCTTACCTATCCTGAATTCCAGGTGGCGTTAAATAAGGATCTTGAGAAAGATGAAAAACGGCTCAAAAAAGCAATGCAGGTGCTTGAGGTTATGCTTTCAGAAGAAGGTCAAAACAACTTTGCAAATGGTCAGGACGTTATTTCCTATGCTCAGAACATTGATCTTCAACTTTCTCCTTATCTCGATAATCTGAAACCGCTGATCAATGAAAATCATCTTTATATTCGTATTGCTTCCAATGATTTTTTTGCAGTGTCAATGGATGTTGTTACAAAGATGATACAGGGTGAATATGATGCAAAACAAGCTTATGATGCATTTGATGAACAGTTAAAGCAGCCTAAGGATGATACGGCAGAGACTATTTTGTCCGTCAATCGAAGTTATTCTAATATATTCCACAAAAAAGGCGGCAATGAATCTTACTCGGCTATGGCAAATTCTCTTCGGGGATATTATGGCAGTGATGTCCTGATTGCACCTGCATATAGTTTTACCGGCTCATTATTTAAGGCAGATTATACCGAGAAAATGGTTGGCAGCATGGTTATGCCGAATTCTCTGGAGGCATATCAGTGTGAAATGAATGGAACTCAACTGAAAGAATATCTGAAAGCCTGTGTTGAGGGGATGGAAGAAGGCTTTACACCATTTAACTGTGGTTCCCTTCCTACCGTCAGTGGATTGAAGATTGAGGTACGGGAAGCGGACAAAACTTATACCCTGGAACGTGTTCTTAGGGATGGCAAAGAAATCGGAGACGAAGATACATTTAAAGTAACATGTCTGAATACAAGGGTATATATGAACCCATTTCTGAATGATGAAAACTGCGAGTTTGAGATACCGGAAAGGCGTGTAAGAGATGAGTGGACAGAGTATGTGAAGGAAGGCGTAACAATCGCAGAACCGGAAAATTATATTACATTAAAATAAGGAGGAATTATTCATGAGGAAAAGGCTTCGGACGATCTTTGTGACAGTATTGATCGCGATGGGGATTATCTTGTCCGGTATCTGTTATTATCGTTTTGTGTCACATACCATATACTCGGAAAGTGTTTCTCATCTGACAGAGATATTCCATCAGGCCAATTCTTCTCTTCAGAATCTGGTGAACAGGAACTGGGTTCATATGCATTTGTGGGCAGATTATCTGCAGGATGTTACCGATGAACAGGAAATCAGGGAATTTGTTACCCATGCAAAAGAGGAAACCGGTTTTACGGATTTTTATTTTATCAGTCATGAAGGCGATTACCGAACAGTAAGTGGTGCAAAAGGTTATATGGATTTTAAGGAGGAACTTCCGGAGTTAATTCTCTATGGCAAAGATGTGGCAGTGAATTCTGTTGTGCCTGGTCAGCCGCAGATTATGGTATTTGCTTCACCGGCTGCTCCGGGAGTTTATGAAGGCTTTGAATATGAGGTCATTGCAGTCAGTTTCAATAACTCTGATTTGGTTAATGCACTGGAAATATCGGCTTTTAACAACAAGGCAAGCAGTTATGTGATTCACTCAGATGGACGAGTGGTGGTGGATAATGCCGCTGAAATGCAGCAGGAAGTTTATAACTTTCTTGCTATGCTGAAAAAATATTCAGAAATAGGAAGTGAGGAGATAGATAAACTTCATGAGGATTTCAGGCAGGGGAATTCCGGAGCCATGATATTAAAAATTAAGGATATCAGTTATTATATGGTATATGAGGCAGCTGATTTTGAAGACTGGATGGTACTTGGTCTCGTACCGACTGATGTGGTAAATTCCAGTATGAATCAGCTTCAGAACAGTACCCTCCTGCTTGTGACAGGAATTATGATAAGCCTTGGCATCCTGATGCTTGCGATTGTAATCAAAAAGAACCAGTTGAAATTGAGAAAGAAAGATATAGAAATCTTATACCGTGATGAGCTGTTCTCCAAACTTTCCATCAATGTTGACGATGTGTTTCTTATGCTGGATGCTGAGAGCTTTCATGTGAATTATATCAGTCCCAATATAGAAAAACTGATCGGTATTTCTGAAAAGAGAGCCCGTGAAAATATTCATGAGCTGGATCATCTTGTAAAAGATGACGATACAGTCCGTATTCTCGATCAGCTTCCTGATATCCTTCCGGGTCAGCAAGTTGAATGGGATAGAGAGTATGTCCATCAGATAACCGGTGAGGTGCGCTGGTTCCATGTGATTGCATTTTGCAGTGATATTCAGGGTAAGAAAAAATATATTCTTGTAATGTCTGACCGAACGAAAGATAAGAACATTAATCAGGCACTGGAGGATGCTGTGAAAGCGGCAGAAAGTGCAAACAGGGCAAAAAGTACATTTTTAAGCAATATGTCCCACGATATCCGAACACCGATGAATGCAATTATTGGCTTTACTACTCTGGCAAGTGCCAATATTGGCAATGACGAGAAGATAAAAGATTATCTCTCAAAGATACTGTCTTCGGGAAACCATCTGCTTTCTCTTATCAATGATGTGCTTGACATGAGCCGAATTGAAAGCGGAAAGATTCATCTTGATGAGACGGAGGCAAATCTTTCGGATATTCTCCATGACCTTAAAATAATCGTCAGTGGACAGATTCACGCAAAACAGTTGGAATTGTATATGGATACAATGGATGTGGTCGATGAAGACGTATATTGTGATAAGGTTCGATTGAATCAGGTACTATTGAATCTTTTGTCGAATGCAATTAAGTTTACTGCTCCGGGAGGTACGGTGTCCGTACGGGTATCACAGCTTCAGAGTGCCTCGGAAGAAAAGGGA
>JAQXIM010000129.1 GCA_029007785.1 Clostridiales bacterium
CCCGCATACTCTTGGCTCCGCTTCTCACACCGCCTGCACTTCGATAATCCCCGACGACAGCAGACAGCTGCGTCACATCATTTCCATAGGGTGTATTCGTCCAGGTCAGGGTACCGGATTCAAAACCGCCGTTTTTCAAAAGATTGACTCCGTGCAGTCCCGTGACCACATCGGCCGTGACCCGGTTTTCTTTCCCGGAATTGGAATATGCCGATGCCGTCAGATGTACCATCTTCGTAAGCTGATTGGACGAGGAGTTTGCCGCAGGATACCATCCATTGGAATCGGAATAAGCTTTTCTGTTATACAGGAGACAGACCCGATTCCCGTTGGCATCCTTGATCTCCGCCAGATAACCATGGGGGAAAATCTTTTCTCCTCTCACCTCATCTTTCATGGTATAGATATCGCTGCTTTTGGTGATCTTCAGATTCAGACCAAAGGGCAGAACACGGCCCCGACTGTTCACCAGATTCTTTTCCACGGTCAGCTGGAGACATATCCTTTCCAATGAAAGCCGATCCGCCATCTTTTCTGCACACAAAAAGAGCAGTTCTGTCCGGATCACTTTCTAACACAAGTGTCTTTACCAGAACTGCTCTTTTATTTGATTTTTTATTGCTGACAGAACATAAATGGAATCGACAATCTATGGATTCACTTTATGTTGTATTAGTCGTTATACTTTACATCCTTCAAAATATCGCAGAAATCAAAGGTAGCGAACAGATCTCTTGCCGTCTCTGCACGACGGATCATCTTAGCCGTTCCGTCTTCCTGAAGCAGAATCTCTGCATGACGAACTTTTCCGTTATAGTTATAACCCATAGCATAGCCGTGAGCTCCTGCATCATGGATAAACAGAAGATCTCCGATTTCAATCTCAGGCAGAGCACGATCTTTTGCGAACTTATCGCTGTTTTCACACAGGGAACCTGTTACATCGTATACATGATCACAGGGCTGATCTTCTTTTCCCATAACGGTGATATGATGATAAGCATCATAGATGGCCGGACGCATCAGATCTGCTGCGCAGGCATCGCATCCGATATATTCTTTATAGGTATGCTTCTGATGAACCGCTTTGGTAACCAGTCCGCCGTAAGGTCCCAGCATGAAACGTCCCATTTCCGTGTAAATAGCTACATCGCCCAGGCCGGCAGGAACAAGGATCTCTTCGAAGACTTGACGAACACCTTCTCCGATGACAGCAATATCATTGGGTTCCTGTTCCGGTCTGTAAGGAATACCAACACCGCCGGACAGATTGATAAAGCTGATCGAAACACCAACTTTTTCCTTCAGGTCTACAGCCAGCTGGAAAAGAACTTTGGCCAGAGCCGGATAGTATTCATTGGTCACGGTATTGCTGGCAAGGAATGCATGAATACCAAACTTCTTTGCACCTTTTTCTTTCAGGATGCGGAAACCTTCAAAAATCTGCTCCGTAGTAAAACCATACTTGGCATCACCGGGGTTGTCCATGATTCCGTTGCTCATCTTGAAAACTCCGCCGGGATTGTAACGGCAGCTGATGGTTTCGGGGATACCGCAGGTTTTCTCCAGGAAATCAATATGAGTAAAATCGTCAAGATTGATGATGGCATTCAGTTCTCTTGCCTTCACAAATTCCTCTGCGGGAGTTGCATTGGAAGAAAACATAATTTCGCTTCCGGTAATTCCGCAGGCCTCGGAAAGCATCAGTTCTGTCATAGAAGAGCAGTCGCAGCCGCAGCCTTCTTCATGAAGAAGCTTCAGAATAAAGGGATTGGGAGTTGCCTTTACTGCAAAGTATTCTTTGAACCCGGGATTCCAGGAAAACGCTTTTTTTACTTTTCTGGCGTTCTCCCGAATTCCCTTCTCATCATACAAATGAAAGGGGGTAGGAAATTCTTTTACAATTTCATCCAACTGTTCCTTAGTTACAAAAGGTTTCTTTTCCATCTCGATACCTCTTTCCAATAAAATATAAGTTGATTCATCGTACGGGAAGAGCTTTTCTCTTCCCTCGCATAAAAATTTCCTCTGCCCGACGAAGCCCCCTACGCCCGACAAAGTGCCCGGATCATGAACGAAGTTTTTCTTCCGTTACATGAACATGGGTGTACAAATGTTCCTGACAATATTCAAAATTACCGGCACATTTGGAACAATATCTGAATTCCAGATTCGGATCGTCCTGCTCTGTTCTGCCGCAGACAGCACAGCGATGACGAGGCCCACTTCCTGTTCCTGCCTTCATCTTCTGCGTAAATTCATGACGGCGTTTCACTTGATTTACCGTCTGCACCGGTTTACGGATTCCCACAAAGAATACCAGGAAATTCAACAGGGACATCAGAATAGCCACACGTCCCGGTCCGTTGCTTTGCAAAAACTCCAGCATAATCATAACACCGTAAAAGACTCCCAGCCACTTAGCCTTGATGGGAATGACAAAGTACAGATAAAACTTCATATCCGGAATGGTAACAGCAAAGGCCAGCAGCATGGACAGATACAGATTATCTGCCGTCAGGAGATAGGAAACTCCCCAGACCAGATAGATAATAATCGCTGCCAGGATATATCCAAGAATACCAATCAGAATGTAGAGATTAAATCGAAAGGTGCCCCAGATCTGCTCCAATGTTCTGCCCAGTGAATAGTAAATAAAACTCAGCAGAACCAGCCATAACACATTATAGCTGGGCGGTGCCAAAAGAAAAGTAATCAAACGCCAAACCTGTCCATGGAGAATTGCTGCGGCATCCAACGCCAGGTAGGTGTAGTAAAAGCCCGGATTGGTCATCTCCAGCAAAAATCCGAAGGCATAAAAAATAATCATATACAGCATCAGATTATTTACGGCAAACCGGCCAAACTTTCTTTCCAGCTTATCGATAAAATTCATATCTCTGCTTTCCTCCCATCCGATGTTTATAACAGGAAATAATCTATTTCATTATAGAGAGGTTTTGTCTATTTGTCAAACATATGATATTCCTTTGTTTATTCATGTAATATGGGAGGCAAAAGGATTTGCCGCCCATGAGATTAAGGGTTTTCTCCGTGTTTCACACTCCCGAAATTCTGATAAAATTCGAAATCCGACTTTTCTTCTTCGCGTCCGTTTTTTCGAGAAATTTCTCCCAATATTTATACTTTATAACTTGTTTTTCCCTGAAAAAAAAGTTATAACATATAGAGGTTTTGCAACATCAGCAATCCGTCTTTACTGTACCGGGCGTCGTCAGAGGGATTTCTTCCCATATGACCGGGGTCCGTTTTTTATAAGTATATTTTTCATATACTTACCTATATATATGTTATAACGCTTCATACCGCAGAGAGAACGATATGAAGGCAGACTTCGGAGGAATAAACTTGAATACATATTACAGTTTAGGCATTGATATTGGATCTACTACAGTAAAAGTTGCCATACTGGATCAGGAAAAGAATGTACTCTTTTCCGATTACAAACGGCACTTTGCCCATATTCAGGAAACCCTGGCCGATTTGATAACCGATGCACGCAAAGTTGTAGGTAATGTTACCCTTCATCCCATGATTACCGGCAGCGGAGGCCTTACGCTGGCCAATCATTTGGGAGTTCCTTTTGTTCAGGAAGTCGTAGCCGTTGCTACGGCCCTGACCCATTATGCCCCTCAGACCGATGTTGCCATCGAGCTGGGAGGAGAAGATGCAAAAATCATTTACTTTACCGGCGGTATCGACCAGAGAATGAACGGAATCTGTGCCGGCGGCACCGGCTCTTTCATCGATCAGATGGCATCTCTGCTTCAGACAGATGCTTCCGGTCTGAACGAGTACGCTGCCAACTATAAAGCCATTTATCCCATTGCCGCCCGCTGCGGCGTATTCGCCAAGAGCGACATTCAGCCTCTGATTAATGAAGGAGCCACCCGGGAAGATTTGTCTGCTTCCATTTTCCAGGCAGTGGTCAACCAGACCATCAGCGGTCTGGCCTGCGGCAAACCTATCCGAGGCAATGTTGCTTTCCTTGGAGGACCTCTCCATTTCCTTCCGGAACTTCGAAAGGCATTCATCCGGACGCTGAAGCTGACGGATGATCAGATCTACGCGCCGGAACACTCCCACCTCTTTGCTGCTATCGGCTCTGCCATGAACAGCAAGGAAGAATCCTCGGTGGAGATTCAGACATTGATCTCCTCTCTTCGCAGCGGCATTAACATGGATTTTGAAGTGAAACGTCTGGATCCCCTGTTCCGCAATCAGGAGGAGTATGACGAATTCCTGAAGCGTCACGAACGTCACACGGTAAAAAAAGGAAATCTGGCAGATTACAGCGGAAATTGCTATCTTGGAATTGACGCCGGCTCCACCACTACCAAGATTGCATTGGTATCTGAGGACGGCACTCTTCTTTACTCTTTCTATGATAATAATAACGGCAGCCCCCTGGCTACCACAATCCGGGCCATGAAGGAAATCAAGGAACAGCTTCCTTCCACTGCCCATATCGCCTACTCCTGCTCCACCGGATACGGAGAAGCTCTGCTGAAATCGGCATTGATGCTGGACGAAGGAGAAGTGGAAACCGTTTCTCATTACTATGCCGCCTCCTTCTTTGATCCCCAGGTTGACTGTATCCTTGACATTGGCGGCCAGGATATGAAATGCATTAAAATCAAAAATAAAACGGTAGATACCATTCTTCTGAACGAAGCCTGCTCATCCGGCTGCGGTTCCTTCATTGAGAATTTTGCCAACTCTCTGAACTACAAAGTAGCGGATTTCGCTCAGGAAGCACTGTTTGCCGGCAATCCCATTGATCTGGGAACCCGCTGCACCGTATTTATGAATTCCAACGTAAAACAGGCTCAGAAGGAAGGCGCCCCCGTTTCCGATATTTCCGCCGGTCTGGCTTATTCGGTTATTAAAAACGCTTTATTTAAGGTAATCAAAATCACAGATCCTTCCGACCTGGGCACCCACGTTGTGGTTCAGGGAGGAACCTTCTATAATAATGCGGTGCTTCGCAGTTTCGAAAAAATTTCCGGCTGTGATGCAGTCCGTCCCGACATTGCCGGAATCATGGGTGCTTTCGGTGCGGCCCTCATCGCCAGAGAGCGGTGCAAAGGTCAGGCTACCACCATGCTTCCCATTGATGAAATTCTGAACCTGAAATACTCCTCCTCCCTGACACGGTGTAAAGGATGTACCAACCATTGCCTTCTGACCATCAACAAGTTCCCCGGCAATCGCCGCTACATCACCGGCAACCGCTGCGAAAAGGGACTTGGCATGGAAAAGGCATCGGAACATGTTCCCAACCTGTTCCAGTACAAATTTGACCGGATGTTCCAGTATGAACCTCTGAAGGAAGAGGAAGCACCGCGGGGCACCATTGGTATTCCCCGTGTCCTGAATATGTATGAAAATTATCCCTTCTGGGCGGTTTTCTTCCGGGAACTGGGATTCCGTGTTGTTCTTTCTCCGATTTCCACCAGAAAGCTGTATGAGCTGGGCATGGAATCCATCCCCAGTGAATCGGAATGCTATCCGGCCAAGCTTGCCCACGGTCACGTTCAGTACCTTTTAGATCAGGGTATCCGGGATATTTTCTACCCCTGCGTTTTCTATGAAAGAATCGAAAACCCTCAGTCCCAGAACCACTACAACTGCCCCATCGTTGTTACATATCCGGAAAATATCAAGAACAATCTGGAGGACATTACCAGGGAAAACATCCATTTCATGCGTCCTTTCCTGGCTCTGACCAGCGAGCAGACCGTGGTAGACCGACTGGTTCTGGTGTTCGATGAGCATTACCATATTCCGGAAGACGAAGTCCGCAAAGCCGGTCATCTGGCCTGGGAAGAACTTTTGGCTGCCAAAGCCGATCTTCAGAAAAAGGGTGAGGAAACCATTCAATGGCTGGAGGAGAACCATCGTCATGGTATTGTTTTGGCCGGACGCCCTTACCACATTGATCCGGAAATCAACCATGGTATTCCGGAAATGATCAACAGTTACGGTATTGCGGTTCTTACAGAAGATTCCATTTCCCACCTGGCTCATCCGGATGTTCCTCTGCGGGCTACGGATCAGTGGATGTACCATTCCCGTCTGTATGCAGCTGCCGAATATGTAAAAACCACAGAACTCCTGGATTTGATTCAGCTGAATTCCTTCGGATGCGGCCTGGACGCCGTAACAACGGATCAGGTTAATGAAATTCTGACGGATTCCGGTAAAATCTATACCGTACTGAAAATCGACGAAGTGAATAATCTGGGTGCAGCCCGTATCCGTATCCGTTCTCTGATTTCCGCTCTGCGAATCCGTGAGGAACATCCCACAGAACGAAAACTGGTATCCTCGGCGTACCATCGTGCCGAATTTACGAAAGAAATGAAGAAGGACAACTACACCATCCTGTGTCCTCAGATGTCCCCCATCCATTTCGATCTTCTGCAGCCCACTCTGAACCGGTACGGCTACAACATTGTAGTTCTTCAGAACGATAACAGAACTGCCATTGACACCGGTCTGAAATATGTAAATAACGATGCCTGCTTCCCGTCCCTCATCGTAGTAGGACAGGTAATGGATGCTATTTTATCCGGTAAATATGATACAGACCATCTGGCTGTCATCATGACCCAGACCGGCGGAGGATGCCGGGCCTCCAACTATGTGGGCTTCATCCGCAGAGCTCTGGAAAAGAAAAACCTGGGCCATATTCCGGTTATCTCCCTGAATGTGAACGGTATGGAAACCAACCCCGGTTTCTCCTATTCCGTTCCCATGGTCATCCGAGCCATGCAGGCCATCATTTACGGAGATGTTCTGATGCGTGTCGTTTACCGCACCCGCCCCTATGAACTGGTTCCCGGTTCTGCCAATGAGCTCCATGAGAAATGGAAAAAGAAATGCATTGAAGATCTGACGAAAAAAGGTCTTGGCATGAAAGCTTACAAGAGAAATCTTCGTGCCATGATTCAAGACTTTGATCAGCTTCCTCTCCAGCCAGGACTGAAGAAACCCCGGGTCGGCATCGTGGGAGAAATCCTGGTAAAATTCCTTCCTCTGGCTAATAACCATCTGGTAGATCTGCTGGAAAGAGAAGGTGCCGAAGCCGTTGTTCCCGATCTTCTTGATTTCCTGAATTACTGCTTCTACAACAATTCCTACAAAGCAGAATTCCTTGGCGGCAAAAAAAGCACCGCATGGATCAGCCAGAGAGGTATTGATTTCCTGAATTATATGAGAAAAGAAGCCTGTCAGGCTCTGGCCGAAAGCCAGCGTTTTGAACCTCCGGCAAACATTGCCGATCTGGCAGAGTACGCCAAACCTTTCGTATCTCTGGGCAACCAGTCCGGAGAAGGATGGTTCCTGACCGGTGAAATGATTGAGTTGATTCACGGCGGCGTTAAGAATATCGTCTGCACCCAGCCTTTTGCCTGCCTCCCTAACCATGTTGTTGGAAAAGGTGTCATCAAGAGCCTCCGAAGCAGCTTCCCCGGTGCTAACATTATCGCTGTCGATTATGATCCCGGCGCCAGCGAAGTTAACCAGCTGAATCGTATAAAACTGATGCTGTCTACTGCTCAGAAAAATCTGATCCGGGAAGAACAGGCAAATCAGATGCAGCAGGCTCAGGAATTATAAGAGGTTTTTTATGAAAATCGTTTATTTCAGAAAGTCAAATTTTTGAAAGCCGAATATCTGCACAAAAAATCGATCGCCCCATGCCATTGCTGGCATGGAGCGATCTTTTGAGTTTATGAGGAAGTTGATTCTTTGATCTTTTGATTATTTGTCCAGAACTACCTCTTTGCTTCTGTAATACAGAGTATTGGTTTCCGGATCACGACGGAAATAGCTGAACCACTCATCCCAAATCATCCAGTTCTCGATAGGTCTGTGGCTGTGCGCACGTTTTCCGATTACTACCTGTTCCTGCAGCGGAACACCAGCCTTGGTTTCCCAGATAATATGGTTGTTTCTGCAGTTCTGATACTCAAAAACATCATAGTAATCCAGGTTGTAGCGGTTGCAGAAATAATGGCAGCGAACCCAGGAATCGGTTCCTTCTGTGAATGGATCAAATTTGAACATATCGAACTCACCCATGGTAGCCATGAAAGGAACGATGCAGGATTCATCGGTCTCCTTGGGCAGGTAATACTCTGTACTGGTAGTATTAGTCAGCAGAGAAGAAGCACCTGCACTGCCAACGGCAGTAACCATGGAAGGCAGAGCCAGACCGGCATAGATGGACATACGTCCGCCATTGGACTGACCGGTGGTGTAAACGCGGCCAGGATCTACGTTATAGTTTTCTACCATATATTCAATCAGAGCTTTTGTGAATACGATATCATCTGCATTGCCGTAATCTTCCACATTCCAGCTCATCTGAGGAACTTTCGTCTTGGATCTTGTTTTCTCAAGGCTTCCGGAAGGACATACAGAAATAAATCCTCTCTCTTCACCAACCTTCCACCAGTCACCCTGACGGGAAGCAAGCAGACCACTCTGGCCGGTTCCATGATAGAAAATAACGAGAGGCATGGGTTCTCCCTTTTCGTCATAGCTGCTGGGAAGAGCGGTATACCATTCTCTCTGATATCCGTCAATGATCTTCTCGGTACGAATGAAATGATCGTCAGCGATGGAACGGGTCAGGCTGTTGCTGTAAGGGCTTCCGGTTCCGGAGCGGGCATACAGATTCACAAAATCGTAAGCCTCTTTGGTAATGGTATTATCAAAATAAGAAACCGGCTGTTCCAGAACACGTACGGTACCAACTTTCTGATCATATGTAATCAGATTGGTGCTGAAAGGCTTCTGGTTGTATTCATATCCTTTTGCCAGAGCAATCTTCTTATCTACTACATCGTTGGCTTTCTTCCAGTAATTAATGACTCTCTTGGTGCCCTTGGTACTCTTCTGGGAGATCAGGAACACGGGAACCGGAGTTTCGCCGTAAGTGAAATCCAATTCCTCTCCACGAACTGCATACTTGGTAGCCCCGATGGTCTCCAGCTCATCATCGGTGATGTTGCTGCAGCCATCAATAACAACAGCAGCAGCACAGGACAGAGGATTCTTCATGATGTGTCTCTGCATCATTTCACCGCCGATACCGTAACCAATCCATCTCCAGTTGAAGATATCGTGGTAAACATAGGTGGTTCCGTTGAATTGAGCATAAGCTTTTGTAAAGTAATCTGCCTCAGTTTCTGCATCTTTCCATTTTTTGGATGCCGGCTCAAATACACACAATACTACTTTGTCCTTGTCGGCAATGCGGATCCAGCCGGCAGCCTGAAGGAATCTTGTGGTCTCTACGCCGTCAGGAACAGCAATAAAGTAGCAGGAAGCATCTCTTCTGCAGTTCTCAGGAACGTAAATCTTATATGTACGGGAATCGCCGCTGGCAAGACTTACACTGCCTTCCCACATACCAACATAATAAGTACCAAACTGATCCAAAGGATCAATTTTATAATCAGGAGTTTCCGTCGGGAATGTATTTACTTTGATCTTCTTAAAACGATTCAGGATACCCATATCCAGAGGAGTTACCGTGGCAGGCCATTTGGCAGCTGCCTCAACAGATACCGGAACAGCAGAGGCTACACTGACTGCAGCAGCACCAACAACAGCACCTTTCAGAAAAGTTCGGCGGGTAATGCCCTGTTCTGCTTTTTTCTCAACCTGGATGTTCTTTTCTTCTTGCATCTCTTTTCTCCTTTCACTTTCGCCGGCCAGATTCCTTTGAAACAAATCAGCCGACACAGGAAGCATTCTTTTTTTCCCCTTGAAAGAAATACTTCCTTCTATTTATAACTGCATGAGAATCCGCTGTGCAAAAATTTCACACGGCTTAATGTCAGTATAGCCAATCTCATTTTAAAAGTAAATGTTGATATTTTATTATCCTTGTTGCGTTTTTTAACATATGGAATCAAAAAAATCGAAAATATTACTCTGTTTTTAACAAAAAAACAAGAATTGTCAAAAGACACTCCCTTTCAACAATTCTTGTTTTCTTTTTACAGATATTTTCTTTCTGATTTCCAGACACTTCTCCGTCCGGTTTCCAGAGGCTTTTCCCTCCGGTTTCCAGACACTTTTTTTCGTCCGGTTTCCAGAGGCTTTTCCCTCCGGTTGCAGAAGCCCTTCTTTCTGATTTATGAACGCTCTTCGTTTTGAATATACGACAGCACCTGATGATATGGCATATTCCCGCCAAACAGATCCAATGCACTTCCGATGGTCACATCCACATGATTCTGTCCCAGATCTTTGACCAGTTCCAGATCTTTAAAAGAAGAAACTCCACCGGCATACGTTACCGGACGTTTTTTCCACTCTCCCAGCATGCGAAGCACTTCTTTTTCCACACCGGAGGCCTTTCCTTCCACATCTACGGCATGAATCAGGAATTCATCGCAGCATCCGGAAAGCTGATCCATCAATTCCGGTGTCAATGCCACATCTGTAAATTTCTGCCAGCGATCGGTCACAATGAAATACTGTCCGTCACGGAAACGGCAGCTCAGATCCAGCACAAGACGTTCCTTACCTACGGCAGAAACCATTTTCTCCAGATTTCTTTCATTGATGGCTCCATCTTTAAACACATAGGAAGTAACGATAACATGGGATGCTCCGGCATCAAGAAACTCCCAGGCATTTCCATCGTGAATGCCTCCTCCCAGCTGAAGTCCTCCCGGATAAGCTGCCAAAGCCTTGAAGGCCTGATTTTTCGTGCTTTCATAATAAGGAGAAGAAACCGGATTCAAAAGGATAATGTGACCGCCCAGGCATCCGTCCTCACGGTAAAACCGGGCATAAAATCCGGCGTCCTGTTCTGAGACAAAATTCTCCGCTGCAAAATCTCCCTTATCCTGCAAGGAGCCGCCTACAATCTGCTTTACTTTTCCATTATGTATATCGATACACGGTCTGAACTTCATGTCTGATTGATTCCTTTCCCATGATCTGAGACCAGAAATGCCGGTAAACGGACTGGCCTCATTGCCTCTGTCATTTCGTTGAGCTTACTGTTTCCGATATGGATTGGTAATATAAAATTTCCATAAACAACCCCATTTAATAATTTTCCAGGTATCGTTCTACACCATTGGCAATTCCTTCCACAATCTTGTTCTGATAAGAATCGGTGGCCATGGCCCGGTCCTCATCCGGATTACTCATATATCCCATCTCAATGATCGTCACCGGTACTTCGCACCAGTTAATGCCGCTCATGGTATCTGTCTCCCAGACACCTTCCCGTTTGGCCCCTGTTTCCTCCGTCATGGCATCCAGTACATAAGCTGACAGGCTTCGGCACCGATCGTAAAGATCTCCCACCGGATAGGGATTGGATGAAGTGGGACAAATGGTCATCATTCCATTGGCTGAGGAATTATCTGATCCATTGGCATGAATCCGAAGAAATACGTCGGCTCCTGCCTCATTGGCGATGGCAGCCCGCTCCGCATTGCTGATGGTGACATCATTCGTTGTCCGTACCATCATGACCTGATAGCCCCGGCTTTCCAGTTCCGCTGCCAGTTTTTTTGAAACCCGAAGATTTAATTCGTATTCTTCCAGACCGGTGACACATCCTTCCGTTCCGGAAGATACCTTTGCTTTCATCTCCTCTGCTCCCGGCCCAATCGGTTCTTTACTGCTGTCTCCATGGAGCTGGTGTCCGGCATCAATCACAATCAACTGACTCTTTGTTTCGCTTTCCCTGGCCGTTTCTTCCTCGGAAAAATCGCTTTCATCATCCATGGACTCGGTGGCACCCGGAATTTCTTCCCCGGTTCCGGGAACCTCCGCTATTTCCTCTGTCTCCGTAAACTCTGCTGTACTCTCTGTCTCCTTTGCCAGTGCAGAAATGCTGCCAAGGCTTCCTACTCCTGCCATTCCGGAGCCGTCGGATGTATACTGCACCATCCCTTCTGTTTCTCCGATTCCTGATTCCATTGCCTCCTTTGTTTCCCTCTGCTGACTGTTATTCTGCTTACCGCAGCCGACAAACAAAATCATTACCAACAGCAATGTAATCCATGAAATGATGGTTCTTCCTTTTTTCATGACCTGTCCTTCTTTCCCGTTCTTGTCTGGGCATGGCAGCAGCCTGACCACGCTCCTCCATTGTCCCTTCCTCATGCGGACAACTTCATCTTTTTATGCTGCTCCCGTGTTTCTTCTTAAAAGAAAAGCGATTCCTTCCAGATTTACTTTCCGGGAATCGCTTTTTCTTATCTCTGAATCATAGGATTCCATGAATCCTGTATATCATTTCTTACTTTTAATGATCGGAACTGATCAAAAATCCGGCTTTATCCAATTCCTCCTCAACGAAATCGAGAAGCTCTTCGGAATCTGCACTGACCGTATGCCAATGCTCGTCACTGGTCAAAGCCTTCAGCGGCACTGCATTTCCATTTTCCAGGTTTTCAATGAATTCCCGAACATGTTTCCGGGATGAAATATTGAGTTCACCACGAATCAAACCGTACACATCATGTTCCACAAATACATCCAGCACCCGGGCACCTGCATCCACAAAAAGATTCAGTTCCTCTTCCGTCTGGCCGTCCGTGTGAATCACATGAAATACTCTGCGGCAGCTTGCACCTTCCTGCAGAATATAGCCGCGGCTTGTAGACAGAATATCATAACCGGAGGTTCGAAGAAGGGCAATATCCTGTACAATCACCTGACGGCTAACCCCCATTTGCCTGGCCAAATCTGCCCCGGAAACCATTCGTCCTCTGATTGTCTCAATAATTTTTTCTCTTCGTTCACTACCGCGCATGATTTTTTCCCGTTCCTCCCTGTCTTCTTCTTAAATTATTCATGAGAAGAATAGTTGGGTGCTTCCTTTGTAATATAAATATCGTGAGGATGACTTTCCTTCAGGGATGCTGCCGAAATCTTTACAAATTCGCTCTTCTGCTGAAGTTCCGCAATCGTAGCTGCTCCGCAGTAACCCATACCGGAACGAATACCGCCAACCAGCTGGAATATGGTATCCTCCAGGCTTCCCTTATATGCTACACGGCCTTCAACGCCTTCAGGTACCAGTTTTTTGGCATCGCTCTGGAAATAGCGATCCTTACTTCCATTTTCCATGGCAGCAATAGAGCCCATTCCACGGTATACTTTAAATTTTCTTCCCTGATAAATCTCAAAATCTCCGGGAGCCTCATCGCATCCGGCAAACATGGAACCCATCATGCAGACACTTCCGCCGGCAGCCAGAGCTTTCGTCATATCTCCGGAATACTTGATTCCGCCATCAGCAATAATCGGAATACCGTATTCTTTTGCTACAGCATAGCTTCCCATAATAGCAGAAATCTGAGGAACACCGATACCGGCAACAACACGGGTGGTACAAATGGAACCAGGTCCGATACCTACCTTAACAGCATCAACGCCTGCTTCAATCAGAGCTTTCGTAGCTGCACCTGTTGCCACGTTTCCGGCAATTACCTGCAGTTCCGGATAAGCTGCCTTAATCTCACGAACCGCATTCAGGATATTCTTGGAATGACCATGAGCGGAATCCACTACAATACAGTCTACCTTTGCTTCTACAAGAGATTTTACACGATCCATCATATTGCTGGTAATTCCAACAGCTGCACCGCAGATCAGACGGCCCTGGGCATCTTTTGCCGCATTGGGATATTTGATGGTTTTCTCAATATCCTTGATGGTGATCAGACCTTTCAGGTTAAAATCATCATCTACAATAGGAAGTTTTTCCTTTCTTGCATTGGCCAGAATCTTCTTTGCTTCCTCCAGTGTAACGCCTTCTTTGGCAGTAACCAGGTTTTCTGAGGTCATGGACTCGGAAATCTTCTTCGTAAAATCAGTCTCAAACTTCAGATCACGGTTTGTGATAATACCAACCAGCTTTCTGCCGCGGGTAATCGGAACACCGCTGATCCGGAACTTGCCCATCAGATCATTGGCATCTGCCAGGGTATGATCGGGAGAGAGGAAGAAGGGATCGGTAATAACACCGTTCTCAGAACGTTTTACCTTATCTACTTCGTCAGCCTGTTGCTCAATGGACATATTCTTATGAATGATACCAATACCACCCTGTCTTGCCATTGCAATTGCCATACGATATTCTGTGACAGTATCCATTCCTGCACTCATCATAGGAATATTCAGCTTGATCTTCTTTGTCAGATTGGTTGTCAAATCTATCATGTTCGGAGTTACTTCCGAGTATGCAGGTACCAGCAGTACATCATCAAAGGTAATTCCATCACCAATAATCTTAGCCATTATGCTTTTGCTCCTTTTCTCTATGATCTTTTCTTCTGAGATGATTTTATGTTCGTAATAGTATAACTAAACTTTTCTGTCTTGTCAATACGATTTCCCGGCAAAAAAAGTTCTGCCTCATAAGTGCCTTATAAACAGAGATCTTTCCATTTTCAGAAAACCGTTCGAAATAACAGCATTGATTGGAATACAAACGAAAAAGGAAAGAACGCATCTCGGACACGTTCTTTCCCTAAAAATTATAACCTATTTTTATTCGATGTCAATAGACAAGGGCGAATTTTACATCATTCCCATTCCAGGATCTGCTGCAGGTGCTGCCGGCATGGGTTCTTTGATGGTAGCAACAACAGATTCGGTGGTCAGCAGAGTAGAAGCTACGCTGGTAGCATTCTGCAGAGCACTTCTGGTAACCTTGGAAGGATCCAGAATACCTGCTTCTACCATGTTTACATACTCTTCATTGTAAGCATCAAAGCCTACACCAACTTCGGACTCTCTTACCTTGTTGATGATAACAGCGCCTTCCAGACCTGCATTAGCAGCAATGTGGAACAGAGGTGCTTCCAGAGCCTTCAGAACAACGTTGGCACCAGTCTTCTCATCTCCGCTAAGTTCAGCAGCAACTTTGCTTACTTCTTTGGTTGCATGGATATAAGCAGATCCGCCGCCGGCGATAATTCCTTCTTCTACTGCAGCACGGGTAGCAGCCAGAGCATCTTCCATACGCAGTTTTGCTTCCTTCATCTCGGTTTCGGTAGCAGCACCTACACGGATTACAGCTACACCGCCGGACAGCTTAGCCAGTCTTTCCTGAAGTTTTTCTTTATCAAATTCAGAGGTGGTCTCAGCCAGAGTTGCTTTCAGCTGTGCAATTCTGTCCTGAATATCCTTAAGAGAACCTTCACCATCTACGATGATGGAATGCTCTTTCGTCACTTTAATGGATTTTGCACGTCCCAGCTGATCCAGAGTAGCTTCTTTCAGAGACAGTCCCAGATCATCGGAAATTACAGTACCGCCGGTCAGGATAGCAATATCCTGCAGCATCTCTTTTCTTCTGTCGCCGTAACCAGGTGCTTTTACACCAACAACGCTGAAGGTTCCACGCAGTTTGTTTACAATCAGGGTGGTAAGTGCTTCGCCTTCAATATCCTCAGCAATGATCATCAGTTTTGCACCGCTCTGTACTACCTGCTCCAGAATCGGAAGGATTTCCTGAATATTGCTGATCTTCTTATCGGTGATCAGAATATAGGGATCCTGCATCTCGGTTTCCATCTTCTCCATATCGGTGCACATATAAGCGGAAATATATCCACGGTCAAACTGCATACCTTCTACCAGATCCAGTTCGGTCTGCATGGTCTTGGACTCCTCGATGGTGATAACACCATTACCGGAAACCTTCTCCATGGCTTCTGCAACCATTTCACCGACAGCATCATCACCGGCGGAAATAGCTGCTACACGAGCGATCTGATTCTTGCCGCTGATGGGCTGGCTCATTTCAGAAATAGCCTTTACAGCTGCTTCGGTAGCTTTCTTCATACCTTTTCTCAGAACGATGGGATTAGCACCTGCAGCCAGGTTCTTCATTCCTTCGTTTACCATTGCCTGAGCCAGAACAGTAGCGGTGGTGGTTCCATCACCGGCAACATCGTTAGTCTTTGCAGCAACTTCTTTGATCAGCTGTGCACCCATGTTTTCAAATGCATCTTTGAGCTCGATCTCTTTTGCGATGGTAACACCATCATTGGTGATCAGGGGAGCACCATAAGATCTGTCCAGAACAACGTTTCTTCCTTTCGGTCCCAGAGTTACACGTACCGTATCTGCCAGCTGATTTACACCAGATTCCAGAGCTTTTCTGGCCTCAGCGCCATATTTAATTTCTTTTGCCATGATTCTCAATCCTCCTACTTAGTTTTCACCAGAATATTTCCGAATTAGTCTTCAATAATTGCTACGATATCGTTCTGCTTTACAACGATGAAGGTCTCATCATCCAGCTGAACTTCCGTTCCGGAATATTTGGAGAAAATAACCTGATCTCCCGGTTTTACTTCCATAACAACTTCTTTGCCGTCTACCATTCCGCCAGGGCCTGCTGCGATTACTTCAGCCTGCTGGGGTTTCTCTTTTGCTGCGCCGGGAATTACAATACCGGATTTGGTAGTTTCTTCTGCTACTAACTGTTTTAATACGACTTTGTCGCCCAAAGGTTTTAACTTCATCTATCATTACCTCCTAATTGTCATCCGTTTGTTAGCACTCATTTCGTTCGAGTGCTAAACTCTGGGTATTATATTATTCATTTCCCCTGAAAATTGCAATCCCACCATTTTGTGTGATTTACTGTATTTTAATACATTTTATTTCTTTTACTCACTTATTCTCTTGTTTTCATGGTATTTTGCAAATGTTCCATATTTTTTACCTTCCTTCCCTTACTTCCTGCACTTTCTGTCTTCTTCCCAGCCTTCCTTGACTTCCTTTCTTCTTCCCAGCCTTCCCCTGCACTCCCGCACCTGCTTTCTGATGTTTGATGGGATCCCAAATCATCAAAATACATGAAGACACGTATTCGATGGCCGTCTGTTCCCTGGCTCATAGTAACTATATAAAACAACTACAGAATTTTTATAAATTTTTACTTTTCATTTCCCTGGATTTGTATTACAATTTCCTTATCTTCCCAAAAGGCTTTGTCTTTTTTCCTGACATTGTATATTTGCAGAAATTTCGGCATATCCTTTACGAGAACGATACTTCAGCAGCCATGAGAATCTTATGGCATTCCTTGTATACTATGCAGAAAGGATGAATTTTATGAAAAATTTTTTTAGTTTTAAAAAGCTTTTCTTTGTGGCTGCCGCAGCCAGCGCTGCCGGTCTTGTTACTTACCTTCTTAAAACAAATAAGATTCCTCGCCCCGGCCAGACCAACGATGAGGAAGATGATCTCCGGGAAGATGATTTTGATGACGATCTGAAGGATTTGTTTGATGAGTTTGAAGAAGAACACGAAACCATTCATATCAATCCGTGTAATTCCGAGAAGGATTCTGATGAGACAGCTGCCGCAGAGACTTCTTCTGACTCTGATACGGAAGCTGCCGCAGAGACTTCTTCGAATTCCGATACGGAAGCTGCCGCAGAGGAGGAAACCAGATCGGAGGATAATGAGACAGCTGCGGAAGAAGCTGTCAAAGCTGCCGCCAACACTCCCGCGAAAGAAGAAACCAAACCGGAAGAAGAATAGAACGAATACAACGAATACAATGAATACAATGAATACGAAAAACCGGATGACACTGCAGAACGCAGCCATCCGGTTTTTCTTTTCTTTATTTCAATACTTTTTACTTGCTTTTTATTTTTCTTCTTGTATTTTCTTCTTACTTTTTCTTCTTATTTTTTCTTCTTATTTTTTCTTCTTATCAAATCAAAGACGAATACTTATCTGCACCAGGCTTCCTTCAGCAATTCCACTCCGCGGCAGATTTCCTCTTCGGTCAGATTGGCATATCCCAAAATCACTGTCTGGCTCTGCTCCGGTTTCAGAAAATAAGACGACAGACCATAAACACGTACGCCCTTTTCTGCTGCCAGATGCCGCAGCGTCTCTTCCGAATTCTGTTTTGATTTCAGCAGAACGTGGAGACCTGCCATTTCTCCGCTGATATGAAAATCCCCTCTCAGGGACTCCAGGGAAGCCAGGAGACAATCATGTTTTGCCCGATAAATTCCTCTCATCCGATTCAAATGACGTTCAAAATATCCCTCTTCCATAAACCGGGCCAGAACGGCCTGGTCAACCCGGGATACGGTTGAGGCATAGAATCCGCAGACTTCATCATATCTTTTGCTGAGACGTTCCGGCAGAACCATGTAGCTGACACGGATTGCCGGTGCCACGGCTTTGGAAAAGGTTCCCAGATAAATCACTCTTCCCAGACGGTCACTGCCGCACAGGGCTGGAATCGGCCGACCCCGATAACGAAATTCACTGTCGTAATCGTCTTCTATAATGTATCTGTCTTCCTTTTTGTCGGCCCAGGCAAGAATCTCAGCACGCCGGGCTACGGACATGACCGCACCGGTGGGAAACTGATGAGACGGCATAATATATGCCATTTCTGCTCCGGACTCTTCCAGCAAATCGGCCCGCATTCCGTAACGATCCATGGCCACAGGAATCACTGTATGGCCCAGACCCTGCATGACACGGCTCGCCTGTCGATATGTGGGATCCTCCATGGCTACCTGCCGATTTCCCAGAATCTGCCACAAGAGCATCAGCAGGTATTCGCTGCCTGCGCCCACCACCAGTTGTTCCGGTCTGCAGGGAATTCCCCGGGACGCCTGAAGATAATCACAGATGGCCTGACGAAGATTTTCCTCTCCTCTTGGAGATCCGCTGACAAACAAACTCTTATTTTCATCCTGAAGAATTTCCCTGGAAAGCTTTCTCCAGGTATTGAAAGGAAATCGGCTCAGATCAATTCCTCTGGGTGAAAAATCAATGAGTATCTTCTCTTTTTCCGCCTTCTCCGGATGATTATTCCGGATATTATCTTTTTCCGATTCTTCTCTAAGGAAAGCTTCTCCCGCAGATCTGCCTTCCGCTCCGGAAGGGGCTTCCTGAGCTTTTTCCATGGAAAAAGGGAGATCGATATCAGCGGCATAATACCCACGGCAGGGCCTGGCTTCCAGATATCCTTCCGCCGTCAGCTGATCGTAGGCCAGCTGGGTTGTACTTCGGCTGATTCCCAGCTTCGCCGCCAACTGACGGGTGGAAGGCATCTTTTCGCCTCTTCTGATCTTCCCCGTCCGGATTTCCTCCCGGATATACAAGTAAATCTGTTCATAATAAGGAACAGTTTTCCCTCCCTGAAGAGGAATCATTAAATCAATCATTTTCTTTTATTTGGGAAGCTTAAAAGAACTTTTCAGTGAAACAATCCGGTTGAATACCGGTGCATCCGGTCTGGAGTCTTTGCTGTCAACGCAGAAGAAACCATTTCTTACAAACTGGAAACGGTCTCCGGGAACTGCTTTGGCCAGTTCCGGTTCCACATAACAATCTTCTTTCACAATCAAAGAATTCGGATTCAGATTCAGAGTTCCGTCTTCGGCAAACATCCCTTTTTCTTCATCGATAATATTCTCATAAAGACGAACCGTCACCTTCTTTGCAGTCTCAGCAGCAACCCAATGAATGGTGCCCTTTACCTTACGTCCGGTAAATCCATTTCCGCTCTTCGTCTCCGGATCGTAAGTGCAGTGTATCAGAACAACATTGCCGTCTTCATCCTTCTCGATGCTCTGACAGGTAACAAAATAGGCATTCATCAGACGCACTTCATTGCCGGGGAAAAGTCGGAAATACTTTTTAGGAGGATTTTCCATGAAATCTTCTCTTTCAATATAAAGCTCCCGTCCGAAAGGAATCTTACGCTCTCCCAGTTCCGGATTTTCCATATTATTTGGAGCATCCAGATATTCAATCTGGCCTTCCGGATAGTTGTCAATCACTACCTTTACCGGATCCAGAATAGCCATCATACGAGGCTTTTTCAGTTTCAGGTCTTCCCGGATACAGTATTCCAGCATGGGCATCTCAGCCGTACTCTGGCTCTTGCTTACTCCGCAAAGCTCCACAAACATACGAATGGATTCCGGAGTATAACCACGACGGCGAAGACCGCAGATGCTGACAAGACGCGGATCATCCCAGCCGTCTACAATACCGTCTTCTACCAGCTTCTTAATATAGCGTTTGCCGGTAACCACATTTTTCAGATACAGCTTCGCGAACTCAATCTGACGGGGCGGATTTTCAAAATCACACTCCCGAACAACCCAGTCATACAGAGGACGATGATCCTCAAATTCCAACGTACAGATGGAATGGGTTATATGCTCGATGGCATCTTCAATGGGATGGGCGAAATCGTACATGGGATAGATACACCATTTGTCTCCCGTGTTGTGATGGGTCATATGAGCCACACGATACAGGATGGGGTCACGCATATTGATATTCGGAGATGCCATGTCAATCTTTGCACGAAGCACTTTCTCTCCATCGCCATATACACCGTTCTTCATATTTTCAAAAAGTTCCAGATTCTCTTCCACCGAACGATTGCGGTAAGGGCTCTCTTTTCCCGGTTCCGTCAGGGTTCCGCGGTATTCACGGATTTCATCGGCAGTCAGATCACAGACATAAGCCTTTCCCTTACGGATCAGGTGCAGAGCGCATTCATACATCTGATCAAAATAAGAAGAAGCAAAGAACAAACGATCTTCATAATCTGCTCCCAGCCATTCTACGTCCTCTTTGATGGATTCTACAAATTCAATCTTTTCCTTGGTAGGATTCGTATCATCAAACCGCATATTGAATTTACCATTATATTTCTTTGCCAATCCGGAATTCAAAAGAATGGATTTGGCATGTCCGATATGAAGGTAACCGTTGGGTTCCGGAGGAAAACGAGTCTGTACATGATCATAAACGCCTTCTGCCAGATCCTTTTCAATTGCCATTTCAATAAAATTTTTCGATACTACTGCATTACCATTTTCTTCCATATATTAACCTCCCAGTAACTCTCTAATTCAAAAATACAGTTCTTCAGGGGAATTTTATTATTCCCGAATATAAACACCCTGTTCTTCCCAGAAATCCAGCAGTTCCTGAACGGTTTCATGGGCCCAGTTCTCACTGGGTTCCGGATATTTGTCTTCTTTGGACGCAGGCTCTTCTGTCTTTGCCTGTTCCTGTTCCTTCTTTGCCTCCTGGGCTTCCATTTCCTGTCTCTTTACTTCATCCATCACTGTGTCCTCTCCCATTTGGAATCATCATAATGTATCATTATACCTTCTCTTCTGTTGTATCGTCAAGAAATTCCGGATTCTTCTCTTCGGATTCCCTGGGTTTCTAATTATACTTTATTATTTTTTTATACATTCTTCCTGTCAATGTATGGTATAATACAAAGCGGAAACAGCAATAAAACAACATTTTAGAAAATATCCGAGAAAAGTTTCCGTACACTTTATAATTTTATTATATTCGTAGTGTATACTAGTAGAATAAAGAGCAGAACTTGTTTACGGAAAACGCATTTCCTGTTTTGCTTGATGAGATCCTGTGTGACAGGATCTTGTATTTTGCCTTTTGGCAATCATTATACTCTCGTATTTTCAGGAGGCTTTCCAATGAAAGAAAAAATCAGACAATTTATGGCCGGACGTTACGGAACAGATCAGCTTGGCCGCTGCACCATGGCTGTAGGCGTCATTTCCTTCATTCTGTACATGATTACGAAATTAAGCCTGTTGTATCTGGTGACGCTTGCATGCCTGATTCTTTACTATTACCGGTCCATGTCCAGAGACTGCAGCAAACGATATGATGAGAACCTGAAATTTCTGCATTTTCAGAATAAAATTACCAATCGGCTGCAGCTTGAGAAGCTCCATTGGAGCCAGCGCAAAACTCACCGTTTCTATTCCTGCCCTTCCTGCAAGCAGAAGATTCGGGTTCCCCGGGGAAGGGGCAAGATTTCCATTACGTGTCCCCGATGTCATGCTGAGTTCATCCGCAAGACCTGACAAAAGCCAATGGGAGAATCGTTCCTATGTTTGGATATATCTGCGTCAACAAACCGGAAATGAAAATCCGGGACTTTGAAGAATACAGCAGCTTTTACTGCGGGCTCTGCCGTTCACTGAAAAAGCAAACCGGACGACTGGGACAGATAACATTGACATATGATATGACATTTCTGTCCATTCTTCTTACCGGTCTCTATGAAGATAAGACCACATGCATATGTGAGCGCTGCCCTGTTCGCCCCTGGCGAAAAATGAAAAAACAGCAGAATCGATGGACCGCCTATGCTGCTGATATGAATGTTCTTCTTGCCGCCTATAACCTGGAGGATGACTGGCTGGATGAAAAAAGCATCAAGGGATTCGTTCTTTCCCGTCTGCTTTCTTCCCGGAGAAAAAGAATCGAAAAACAATATCCACGGCAGAGCCAGGCTGTATCCCGGTATTTAGAAGACCTTCATGAATGTGAGGCTTCCCGTTCTCCGGATCTGGATCTTGCCGCAGGATTGACAGGAAAGATGCTGGCAGAGATTTTCGTCTGTGAAGAGGATATCTGGTCTGATTCTCTGAGAAAAATGGGTTTTTTCCTTGGCAAATTCATTTATCTCATGGATGCCTATGAGGACATGGAGGAGGATAAAAAAAGCGGCAGATATAATCCCTGGCTTACTCTCCCCCAGGACGAATTTCCGGAAGACAGCTGCCTTCAGATTCTCACTATGATGATTTCTGAGGCTTCCAAAGCCTTCGAAACACTCCCCATTCTGCTTCACGCCGATATTCTGCGGAATATTCTCTATTCCGGAGTATGGAGCAAATACGAAGAGATTCATAATAAAAGAACCGGGAAGACGGAATCTCCCGGTCAGGAATAATACTGAGGAAGGAACTCGAAAACATGTCTGATCCATATCAGGTGCTCGGTATCCGCCGCGACGCCTCCGATGAAGAAATTAAGAAAGCGTACCGCAAATTAAGCCGTCAATACCATCCGGACGCCAACATCAACAATCCCAACGCTGCCCAGGCAGAAGAAAAATTCAAAGAAGTTCAGCAGGCTTACAACCAGATCATGAAGGAAAAAGAACAGGGTACTTCCGGTTCTTCCTATCAGGGTCAGGGCAGCTACTCTTCCGGATACGGTCAGGGCCGCAGTTATGAAAACAGCGATCCCTTCGGCGGTTTTTACGGTGGTTTTTATGGTAATCCTTTTGGCGGACAGCAGTCTTACGGCGGCTATCAGAATCAGTCCTACCAGAATTCTTACAGCAGCGAAGACGATATCAAGATGCGGGCAGCCGCAAATTATCTGAATAACCGGGCTTATCAGGAAGCGCTGAATACCTTGAACAGCATTCAGGATCGGACTGCTCAATGGTATTATTACTGCAGTATTGCCCACTCCGGTCTGGGCAACAATGTCAACGCTCTGAATTATGCCCGCCGGGCTTCTTCCATGGACCCGGACAATATCGAATACCAGAATCTGATTCACCGCCTGGAGCATGGAGGCCAGTGGTATGATGATATGAGCAGCGGTTTCGGAGGCCATGCTCATGTGAACATGAACAATTTGTGCTGCTACTGCTGCATGGTTCAGCTCTGCTGCAATAGCTGCGGACGCGGTTTTTACTGCTGTCTCCCTCCCATCTGATCTTTTCTGATATATATTTGAATAGAAGAATCACAAAAAATCCGTCCCCGGCATCTTAACACCGGGAACGGATTTTTTGATTCCTTATGATTGGTTCTTTATTCTTTCATTTCTCATCTCTGTCATTTATCAGGACGGATTTTTACGCATATCTTCCGCATATTTGCGAATATTGGCGGCATTTACAATCTTGGTAATCTCTCCGCCCTTTTCGACAATAAAGGTGGGAGCCTGCATGACGTCATATTTCTTTACCAGGTCCTGTTCTTGTTCCGCATCCACTACCTGATAATCCAGTCCATTCAGGAACTGCTTGGCCATACGGCAATTGGGACAAGTCTTTGTGGTAAACAAATAGGCTTTCGCTTTTCCTTCCTCCCTGACATTCTGGGCAAAGGCACCGCTGACCGGAATCTTGCCTCCGACTACGGAAACACCGCTCCGTTTCATTTTTGATCTCATCGGAACATATTCCTGCCGGTTCTTATATTCCTGAAGTTTTCCTTCATTCCAGTTCTGTACAGGACGATAGTATCCGGTAATCCGGCTGTAAACTTCCGCTTTTGCTCCGCATTTGGGACATACAAAATGTTCGCCGCTGAGATATCCATGACTCTGACATACCGAATAGGTGGGAGAAAGGGTATAGTAAGGCAGCTTATAATTCTCCGCAATCGTACGAACCAGTTTTGCCGCCGAAGACCAGTCCGGAAGCTTTTCTCCCAGGAACGCATGAAATACGGTACCGGAAGTATAAAGAGTCTGCAGTTCATCCTGGATATCCAGGGCGTCAAAAATATCCGAAGTAAACTCTACCGGCAAATGGGAGCTGTTGGTGTAATAGGACGTATCCCCTTCTTTTCCGGCTGTGATGATGTCCGGGAACTGTTCCCGATCATGTTTAGCCAGACGGTATGCCGTGGACTCTGCCGGAGTGGCTTCCAGATTGTACAAATCTCCATACTTGGCCTGATATTCTTTCAGACGATCTCTCATATGATTCAGTACATCCTTGGTGAATTCCTGGGTTTCTTTTGTCACCATACTTCCGCCCAGCCACTTTGCATTCAGGCCAACTTCATTCATTCCCACCAGACCAATGGTAGAGAAGTGATTATCGAAAGTTCCCAGATATCTCTTGGTATAAGGATACAGGCCTTCATTGAGAAGTTTCGTAATTACGTCTCTCTTGATCTTCAGAGAACGGGCAGCCACATCCATCATGTGATCCAATCTCTGATAAAACTCTTCCGGAGTATCCGACAAATAAGCAATGCGAGGCATGTTGATGGTTACAACACCTACCGAACCGGTACTTTCACCGGAACCGAAGAAACCTCCGGATTTGCGGCGCAGCTCTCTCAGATCCAGACGAAGACGGCAGCACATGCTTCTTACATCGCTGGGTTCCATATCACTGTTGATATAGTTGGAGAAATAAGGCGTACCGTATTTTGCTGTCATCTCAAAGAGAAGACGGTTATTTTCCGTATCACTCCAATCAAAATCCCTGGTAATGGAATAGGTGGGAATGGGATACTGGACTCCGCGTCCATTGGCATCTCCTTCGATCATGATCTCCAGAAATGCCTTGTTTACCATATCCATTTCTTTCTTACAGTCTTTGTACCGGAAATCCATCTCCTTGCCGCCAACGATGGCATTCAGTTCTGCCAGGTCATTGGGAACCGTCCAGTCCAGAGTAATGTTGGAAAAGGGTGCCTGTGTTCCCCATCTGGAGGGGGTATTCACTCCATAAATAAAGGATTCAATGCATTTCTTTACTTCCGGATAAGACAAATTATCTACCTTAACAAAAGGAGCCAGATACGTATCAAAGGACGAAAATGCCTGTGCACCAGCCCATTCATTCTGCATAATGCCCAGGAAATTTACCATCTGGTTACAGAGTACCGACAAATGGCGTGCCGGAGAAGAAGTAATCTTACCGGTGATTCCACCCAGACCTTCCTGAATCAGCTGCTTTAAGGACCAGCCGGCGCAATAACCCGTCAGCATAGACAGATCATGAATATGAATATCTGCATTCCGATGGGCTTTGGCAATCTCTTCGTCGTAAATCTCTGACAGCCAGTAATTTGCCGTAATAGCACCGGAGTTGCTCAGAATCAGTCCTCCTACCGAATAGGTAACGGTGGAGTTCTCTTTCACACGCCAGTCTTCTACCTTTACATAACTGTTGACAATCTCTTTATAATCCAGAATGGTGGATTTCATGTTGCGGATTTTCTCACGCTGCTTCCGATACAGAATATATGCTTTTGCCACATCGGTGTAACCGGACTGCTCCAGTACATGCTCTGCACTGTCCTGAATCTGTTCTACACTGATACTGTCATTCTCAATCTTATCCTGAAAATCTGCCGTCACCCGCAAAGACAGCAGTTCAATAATTTCTTCGTTATATACCTTCTTCGTTGCCTTAAAGGCTTTCCGAAGAGCTTCCGAAATCTTGGACAGCTGAAAAGCTGTCACCTGACCATCACGCTTAATTACCTGAAACATACCTTTATTCCCTCTTTCTGTCAGTCAACCAGTTCCGAAGAGCATAACTTCCTGAACGCTCTCCTTCAACCTGCTGCATTTCGTACAGCTCCTCTACTATACCACAAGATATTGTTTCATGTCAATCGTCGTACCACCATATCTTCGAAAAGTCCTGATTTCCCATCTTAAGAAATCAGGACTCTGTCTCTTTCACAAATCACGTTTTCTATCTTTCAGAAAGCGGGACTCACCTCTGTCAAAATAAAAATATCGATTAAAGTTTTCCGAAATATTCTGCCGGAATGTATCCTACCACATAAATACCATCGTCTCTGTATTCTTCGGACATCAGCTGACCATACCGACGAAGGATCTGAACCTTCCCGGCTTCTGTATAGGGGTACAAACGCTCCACATATATTTTCTGATTCCGAAGAATATTGCCCAGCATGATCTGAAGTTCCTCCAGGCCCTGTCCTGTTCTTGCAGATATTCCCAGAGTATCATCGGCACGATAATCCACCAGACGAAGGGCTCCTTCTACCCGATCCTGCTTGTTGAACACAGTCAAAATGGGTTTGTCCTTGATTTCCAGATCTTTCAGCGTATCATATACTACCTGCATCTGAATGTCCATCTGAGGATTGCTGGCATCCACCACATGGAGAATCACATCGGCATACTTTGCCTCCTCCAGAGTACTGCGAAAAGCCTCAATCAAATGATGGGGCAGTTTGCGAATGAATCCAACCGTGTCTGTCAGCAGAACTTCTTCACCTGTGGGAAGAACCAGATTTCTGGTGGTGGGATCGAGAGTAGCAAACAGCTTATCTTCTGCCAGAATGGAAGCTCCGGTCAGAGCATTCAGAAGAGTGCTCTTTCCTGCGTTTGTATAACCTACAATGGCAATCACCGGAATTCTGCTGCGTTCCCGGCTCTTTCTTGTGGTTTCCCGGTGACGCTTTACTTCCTCCAGTTCTTTCTTCAAGCTGGAAATTCTATCATGAATCACCCGTCGGTCCGTCTCCAGTTTGGTCTCACCGGGACCTCTCGTTCCAATTCCACCGCCCAGTCGGGACAGGGACTCTCTGAGGCCAACCAGTCTGGCAGCCCGATAACGAAGCTGCGCCAGCTCTACCTGGATTTTTCCTTCTCTGGTGGAAGCTCTTCCGGCAAAAATATCAAGGATGACCAATGTCCGATCCATTACTTTCGTATCCAGAAGCATCTCCAGATTCTTCATCTGAGCCGGAGATAATTCATCGTCACAGACAACACCGGTTGCTCCCAGGGCATGGATGCGCTCCCGAACTTCTTCAATTTTTCCTTTTCCCAGATAGGTTCCGGGATGAATCTGCTCTCGGTTCTGGATGATTTTTTCCAGAACAACAGCACCCGCTGTTTCTGCCAGTTCCTCCAGTTCATCCAGGGATGCCTGGGTATCATCCATATCCATGGTACTGACACCGACACAGATGACCCTTTCCTTCTGTTCCTGCAAATCGATCATATTATTCTTCCCCTGCTGCTTTATTGTATTCCGGAACTGCCGAAACCTCCTCTGGCTTCTCCTTGCTTTTCTTCCGCTTCCTCAAAAATAATCTGAGGCTGGTGCTTCTGAATACGGAACTGGGCAATTCTGTCATTTACATGAATTTCTGTATCTCTCATGGCAAGCACCGGCATTTTCCAGATGTCGTCTGTACTATGTTTTCCATAACTCTCATCAATAATACCCAGCGAATTCGTCATAATAATACCAAAATTCTTGAAAGTAGAGCTGCGGGGAGCTACGATGGCTTCATAGCCGTCCGGCAGACACATGGATATGCCCAGGCTGATCAGGCGAAATTCGCCCTTTTTCATCACTGCATTTTCAGCGGCACGAAGATCAATCCAATCACTTTTTCCCGCAATATATGTCAATTTATCAATTTCCTTACTGTGATAATAAATCCTGATAGTCTCCTGATTCATAGGTATTCTGCCTTTCATCCGTTTTTTTCTGGTGTCCGTTTTATTGCTTCAATCTCCGAAGACATTCTTACTGCATATTTCATATACACTTATGCTCGGGCTTCCGGATCTACATGGAGTACCATCTTACCGGATTTTATCGTTTCCGCCACCCGGATTACCCTCTGATTGGCACTTCCTCTCCACAGAAGCTGGTTATCGTGGACTGCTTCTTCAAATTTTCCGTCTACCACAATATCCAGGTTTTCCATTCCCGGCAGGCTGCAGATTTCTTCCCAAAGATACCCTGTATAAAGCCAAATGGTTTTCTTCGGATATTTTTCTTTTATCTCTGCCGCCAGCTGAAGAACTTCCTTCCGATTGACCGGATGCAAAGGATCCCCGCCGCTGAAGGTAATGCCGCTGACATAATCCTTCTCCAGTTCATCAAAACACTCTTTTTTTGCCGTTTCATCAAAGGGAAGGCCATTGGTGGGATCCCATGTGATCGGATTATGACAGCCATGACAATAATGATTACAGCCAGACACCCAAAGAACGACACGAAGGCCATCTCCATTCAGCATATCATCCTTTGTTATATTATGATAATTCATTTTTTTACCCTTTCCCGGACAAATAGCCCCACAAAACGCGGTGCTGCCGGTTTGGCAGCTGAAATCCGACGTTCTGTGGGGCAGTCCCTCTCGGAACAAATATTTTTACATACTCTTTCTTTCCGCAATCTCCGCCATCTTCGCCTCATTCAGACGTGTATCTCCCTTAACACGGGAGTAGGAAAGATATCCATTCATTCGATCGATCTTTGTCAGATTGCGGCTGCCGCATTTTGGACAAACATCCATATCCAATTCCTGATGTCCGCAGTCATCACAATAAGCCAGAGAAAGATTAACACCTTCATAAAAACCTTTCTTCATGGCCCGGCGAACCAGAGTCCGGATTGCCTCTTTATTATAAGCGATGGGATAACGAACATACTGGATTTTTCCGCCATTGCTCAGGTTCCAGAAACGTCCCTCCAGATCCTGCTTCTGGATGGGAGTGATATCCTCCGTTACATGACAATGGAAGCTGTTGCTTACATATTCCCGATCGG
The DNA here is from genome assembly GCA_029007785.1 of Clostridiales bacterium. Classification (GTDB taxonomy): domain Bacteria; phylum Bacillota; class Clostridia; order Lachnospirales; family Lachnospiraceae; genus UBA3305. The sequence continues at coordinate 29,180 of JAQXIM010000129.1, forward strand.
ATACGTTTTCAACAATTCCATACTTTGCCCTGAACTGCTTTACCTGGGTTCCGCAAAGACTCTCTGCCGGTGTTCCGTAAATAGCATAGAGATGACCGTCTTCCTTCTTGAATTCCTGAACCTTATCATTGATATGCTGGAGAACTTCCAGAGCAAATTCGCCGTCCTCTACCAGAGATTTTCCGTTATAGAGCTGCTGAAGTTCATTAAAAGCCGTAATACCGAAGGATGCCGTGGCAGATTTGAGGAGAGGTTTGATCTTGTCATAAAGACCAAGATGACCGCCATAGAAACCACCCTCACAATATGCCAGCGGATTGGTAGAAGCTCTCATTTCTCCCAGATAAGCATATGTACGAATATGAATCTTACGAATCAGATTCAAGTAATAATCAAGAACCTCATAGAAATCCCGGCTTTCCTGACGAGCCTTTGCCAGGATCATGGGAAGATGAAGGCTGATAGCTCCAATATTGAATCTTCCCACAAATACAGGCTTGTCATCTTCATCTGCCGGTTCCATGCCGCCCCGCTCAAACCAGGGAGACAGGAACGCACGGCAGCCCATGGGACTGATAATTTTGCCATATTTCTTGTACATTTCCGGAACGTAGCCTTCTCCCGTTAAGCTGAGCCAATCGGGATACATGGTACGACTGGAACACTCAATGCCGGCTTCGAAAACATCCTCCAGCTCTTTTCCCGGTCCGTGAAGATTCTCATCGTAAAGGAATACAATCTTGGGGAACAATACAGGTTTTCGGCAGCTGCTCTTACCCTGACCATTCTGACGAACCTTCAGCATCATAATGGTCGCCATCTTCTCCCAGCGTCCTGTGCCGGTTCCTGCCGTCATGGTAATAAAGGGATAATCTCCCCGGCTGCTGGAAACGGAGTTAAATTTGTACTCCCATCCCTGAAATCCCTGTCGAAAATCTCTTTCCATGTCCTTCATGGACTCTTCCTCGGCCCGTTCCGGGGTCAATCCTATTTCCAGATATCTCTTCTTATATTTCTGATAGGATTTTTCTGCATAAGGTGCAAGAATGGTCTCCACGCTGGGAACGGTAAATCCGCCGTACTGCTGGCTGGCAGCACTGAGCACAATATCGCCTATTACGTCGAAAGCCACATCCAGGGTTTTCGGTTCGTTATACCAGAGATTACCCATCTCAAATCCGCCCCTTAATACATTTTCCACATCAAAAAGGCAGCAGTTCATGGTATCTCTTCGTGCCGACATATCGTGGACATAAATATATCCATCACGACATGCCTGCAGCTCTTCCGTATTCATAAAAAACTTCTGATAAAGGGATTTATTCAGTTCGTTGAAAATCAGACTTCTCTTGGTGGATACCAGGGCACTGTCCGTATTGCTGTTCTCTTTATCTCCGATATACATAATCGACTGACTCTTCTTGTATACCTCATCCAGCATCTGAACAAAATCCTGCTTATAATTCCGATAGTCACGATAACTTTTCGCTACCTTCGGTTCCACGCTGTCCAGTGCACCTTCCACAATATTATGCATCTCGGAAATCGGAATTTCTGTCATATTCCGTTCTTCAATCTTCTGCATGACAAAATGACTGATATATTCATGTTCTTTGTCAGAGAAAGTATACAACACACGGTATGCAGACTTGTCCACAGCAGTAATAACCTTCTGCACATTGAATTTCTCTCTGGTATTGTCTTTCTTTATAATATATACATGTTCAAAATCCATGGACGTCTCCTCCTTATCGGATCTCCCCGGCCGTCTTTTCTCCCGGCCGGTATGAAGACTGCTTCCCCTTTTCGGAGCAGCAGCAAACTAGATATAGTTAGTCCGCCATCATTTAATAACCATATATGGTGGCGTGCTTTATTATTGTACTATCTCATCTCTGCTTCGTCAATAACTCTCTCTATTCTGCCAAAAATTTTCTCTCTGCTCCGGCAAAAATTTCTCCAGAAAGAAAGGCAGCCGGTCTGTTTCACAGCCAGCTGCACTTATTATCGATTCTGTCTTACTCTCCGTCTTCTGCGGCGGCGGCGTCTTCTGCGGCGTATTGCATTTCGAATCAGACGAAGAAGAATACCGATAAGAACCAACAGCAGTACGATCAGTATGCCGATGGCTATGATTTCCTGCCGGTTCCAGATTTTCCCCTTATTTTCGTTTCCTTTGTTCTCTGACACAACAGCTTCCGTCTCTCCGGAATTCAGATTCGATGCATCTCCATTTCCCACCGTTTCCCCGGCAGAGGAATCCGAAGCTTCCTCAGAAACCGTAATTTCCGCTGTGACCGCAGCCGTATTCATCGCAATTCCACGATAATACCATGTTCTTTCTCCCACCACGTTGGAAGGTTCCCCTTGTTTTGTTTCAAAATCTGTGGTAACTTCCGACCAATCGGCTTCTTTGGGCAGAAGAATGCTCACATCCGGGTCAATCTCAAGATTTACCGGAAAAACTCCCGTTCCATCCGACAGATAAGATCGATTGATTTCGTCGGCGGAATACAGTTCGAAGGAATCAAAACCATAGTCCAGCAAAGACTGTGTATCATTCCAGCGACTGTCACTCCCCTTCATAATGACACAGATCAGATCCATATCTCCCCGGGAAGCATACGTTACCAGGGTACTTCCGGCCAGAGATGTGTAACCGGTCTTACCGCATACCACATCCTCGTCATAAAACTCGCTGTCCGGAAGCAGCATGGCATGATGATTGGTATATGTCGAAAATCCATCGGTCAGAATTTTTCTTCCCTTTATGGAAATGCGGGGAATCGATGCATACTGACGAAACCGATCGTTCTCAACACAGCCCCAGAGAATCATTGCCATATCATGGGCCGTTGTCTTATGTTCTGGATTGTTTAATCCATGCGGATTAACAAAATTCGTATTCTCCGCTCCCAATTCCTTTGCCTTTTCGTTCATCAAAACAGCAAAATCTTCCAGGGAGCCGGAAACTGTTTCTGCCAGAGCATAAGCTGCCTCGTTGACGGATTCCACCAGCAGAAACTGGAGACATTCGTCCACGGTCAGAATTTCACCTTCCTGGAATTCCCAATGATGACCGCCGTCTTCCAGATCATAAATGGAATTATGAGAAAATGTAATCTCCTGATCCAGCTCCAGATTTTCCAGAGCCAGTAATGCGGTCATAAT
>JAQXIM010000130.1 GCA_029007785.1 Clostridiales bacterium
CGGAAAACTTCCCGAAAGGGGAACTGATCCACGGTGTAATCTTCAAATTCGAGGATAGCGGTTTTGTCAAAAATTCTTTCCGCAGTGATATTAGTGGGAAACTGGGCCAGATCACGACGTTCGCTTTCCGAGTAGGTTATGGGATGGAAATATGATATTGTACAAAGAATTCCAATGATAAGAAAGAATATGGATATGGCTGTGGTTACAACACGGTTTTTCATCTTGTTATTCATATCGCTGCACCTTTCACATAGGTCTATTAACGTTGTCCTTTTTCTGAAAAACATATCGAAATCTTTTTAAAAATCATCTTGACATATCACCAGATTGTTTTCTGTGTGATCAAAAACGAAAATACAAAAATGGACTAAAAGATCCATCAACAAAATAGGAGGTAACGATAAGCAGCATGCCAATCTGGAAGATGGGGATCATGAGATTGAGAATACGATTGGCAGCATTTTTCTGTCGAAGTCGGTGAAGGATGTTTTTTAGGATCGGCGTCGTGCCAAAAAGGGTTATCGCCAGTACAAAAGCATAGCTCTGCAGATAATATCCGGTTTGATTGGTCCAGAGAGGAATTCCTCCCATGCCAAACAGGGATTGTATATCGCAGATAGCTTCTGTCATGCCGTTTGCATTGAAAATTACAAAACTGATCATGATAATTACTGCAACATATATATGAGAAATGAACCCTGGTATTTTTGCCAGGATGTTTTTTAGGAAAAGCTTTTCCGCGACAAGGAATAAAGCAAAATACAATCCCCAAACGATGAATGTCCAGTCCGCTCCATGCCAGAAACCGGTCAAAAACCAAACAAGAAATATATTGAAAAACCAACGGGAAAAAGAGACCCGATTACCGCCTAAGGGAATGTAAACATAATCCCGGAACCAGGTGCCCAGTGATATATGCCATCGTCGCCAGAATTCGCCAATACTTTTTGATATAAAGGGGTAATTGAAGTTTTCCGGAAAATGAAAGCCGAAGATTCGTCCAAGAGCAATGGCCATATCAGAGTATCCGGAGAAATCATAATATATTTGTAAAGAAACAGCAATGGCATAGATCCAATAGCCAATGACGGAATTTTCCAAAGAGGAATGGAGGATATGGGCAAGTGATCCCAGAGTATCGGCAAACAGAACTTTTTTCGAAAGCCCAATGACAAAGCGGGTGACACCGTAGGAAATATTTTCTAAAGAATGGGTACGGCTGGTAAATTCTTTTTCCACGGCAGAGTATCGTACGATGGGACCTGCAATTAACTGGGGGAACAGTGTTATATAGGCTGCCAGCTCTATAAAATTCTTCTGAACTTTGACATTGTTTCGATAAACATCAATGGTATAGCTTAATGTTTGAAAGGTATAAAAACTGATTCCAATGGGAAGAGCAAGGTTTATAAGAGGAAATTCTGACTTCAGAATTCCATTTATATTGGAAATAAGGAAATCGGAATATTTGAAAAATCCCAGTATGCCGATACTGGTGATCACAGAAAACCACAGACCAACATTGCACCATTTTGTGCCGCGGAAATAGTCAATGATTAATCCGTAAATATAGGCTAAAACAGTGGTTATAAAGATCAGCAGTGTGTAAACGGGTTCACCATAAAAATAGAATACAAGGCTGGCGATCAGAAGAACCAGATTTTTCCAACGAAAGGGACCGAGGAAATATATAGGAATTACGATTGGCAAAAAGTAGTATAGAAAGCTGATGCTGGAAAAAATCAGAAGGATCACCTCCATTTCATTAGCTGACGTTACCAGTTGAGGGCGAATTCAATTTGAACTCGCCCTCAATAGATGATGAAAATTTCAAATAATATGATGATGAAAATGCAAATGATAAGGACAGATATTAGTTATTTCCGGAAGGGCACATAACGAAGAATACTTTATCGTCCATGGCACCGGCAACTGTCTGTTCTGCTGATACGCAGATATTCCAGTCCGGGTTGCAGTTGTCGGTAAGTGACGTAACAAATTCGTTCACATCTGTATTGTCATCCAAATCAAAAACATACCCGATAAATGCGATGGAACCAATAATAGGTCCGAATGATGCAGCGGATTCATAACCGGTAATACAGTACTCATCGAAGCCGGGAAAATATTCTGCATCCACTTCCAGAGGAGTGGCGATTCCTGCAAATTCGATGACAGGATTCTGGATAATCGTATTGGAAAGCTCTTCCATACTGATCTCAGGATTCTCTGTCAGTGTTTCCTGAAAAGTATTCCACAGGGCGGCTCCCATGGTGTCTTCTTCCACAGAAGGGGCAATCACAGAAGATCCATTTTGATCTTCCCCGGCAGAGTTTTCATGATTGCTGCTGCATGCAGTAAAGGAAGTCAGTATCAGGGCGATGAGTAATAATGTAATTGTTTTTTTCACAATGAAAAGGATCCTTTCTTAAAAATGTAATATCTCTGTTTGTATATCATGGATTGAGAAAACAGTCAAGGGCAGTCAACGCGATTTGTTTTATTTAACGTAATGATAGCAAAGAAACTAATTTATTAAAGGTAATAAAGCTGCAAATTCCGACTCACCTGACCATGAAGGGCCGTTCTTGCGGAATATGTACAAAGCCGCTTTATATACTTTGCATTATGTTTATAGATTATAGTTGAATATGTTTTCCACACATTTGCGTATATGTTTGGTTATAAATTTTATTACAATTCCTGTACATAAGGCTGTAAGGATCGTTCCTTCTCTTGTTCCAATGATCTGGCCGTGAAAGAATATCAGGGATAATACAATGGCTGTGATTACACAGAAAACGTCAAATGCCACTTTTACATATCCAAATTCCAAATGAAACTTATCTGATATCGCCTTTACAAAAGCTTCTCCTGAATTCATAATGACATTCGCAATGACAGACAGAGATATTCCGAATGAAATAATAATAATTCCAAGGAACAATATGATCAATCTGGTGAAATAGTTATTTAGCGGAAGAATGGAAACACACATCATTCCAAAATCGGTAAACCATCCAAACAGAAAAGAAAGGGGAATTTGCAGAAGCTGATAGATTTTAAAATCTTTGCGGAGAATTACGATCTGTCCCAGTATCAGTACGCAGTTCCAGATAATAAGCCAGTTTCCTAAGCTCATTACGGGATACTTCAGACTCATGATATTGGCAACAGATGAAATGGGTGAAACTCCTAATCCACTGTATTTTGAAAAGGCGACTCCGACTCCGGCAAAAAATAATCCTGAAATAAATATCAGATATCGCCGAAATAATTCTTTCTTGTTCAATGAAAATCTCTCCTTTGGTAATGAAACGATACGACTCTCGTAGTTGTGACTGCAGAAAAATTATAGCATGGCTTTGTGAAATGATCAACAGATTGAGAATGTCGAAGGAGACGACCGGGAATACGGCAGTATTGCAGCGTTTTCTATAAATTTGACACATTTTTCTGAAAAAGGGACTATCAGAATTTCCTGTTATCCTATAAAATAGAATTAACATATGAAGCGATACCAGAGAAAAACATATTGCCTGTGATACAGGAATTCGGATTAAGAAATGAATCAGAAAGAAAATAGAAAGGATTATGGATGGAAAAACTATGAGCAATAAAAATGAAATCAAAGCAATTGTTTATACATCTAATACCGGCCACACAAAGGAATATGCCGAGCTGCTGGGAAAAAAAGTGGGAATTACAGTATTGGATCTGCAGAAGGCCAATAGAGATATTCCTGCCGGCAGTGCAATTCTTTACATGGGCTGGTTGATGGCAGGTCAGGTAAAAGGCTTTAAATCAGCACAGAAGAAATTCAACATAAAAGCGGTTTGTGGTGTTGGAATGGCAAAAACCGGCTCACAAGTAGAGGATATCCGAAAAACAAATGGTGTTCTGGAGTCTGTTCCTGTTTTTTCTCTGCAAGGCGGATTTGAGATGGAAAAACTTCATGGTGTTTACAAATTTATGATGTCTTTCATGAAAAGAATGATTGAAAAGCGACAGAGAGGAAATAATCAGCCTACACCGGAAGAAACAGAGATGTTTGAACTTTTAAAAATCAGCGAAAATATGGTAAAGGAAGAATATTTGAAAGAACTGATAGATTGGCTGGAAAATTGAGCTTTCGTGTATGTCGGAGTGCAGGAATGATCAGGTGAACTTACAACCCTTTCTATGATCATGGAAAGGTAATCAGGTGAATAAAAAATAAGAAGTATTATGAGAGGAAACAATATGGGAAAAAAGTATGAATTGATGATGAACAATATTGATAACGGAAAATATACGGGGCGTGAGATTCTGCTTTCCGGTGCCGTGGTATTCCTGGCGGGAACTTTATTGGGAATGATCTGTTCACCTCGGAAATATCAGGTTATTGGAAGCCATAATGGAAATGGAAGCTGCAATGGAAATGAAGCCAATGCAGATGGCAGAAAGATCGAGAAAAAGTTATTTCATGGAATGAAACGCACGGACGGATCGGAATCTGACGGCAGCGTAAAATCAGCTGATGGAAAGAAAAAAGCGAAAAGAAAGCAAAAAACAGGAAGATAAAAACAGAAAGATAAAAACTGTCTATTATGAGAGTAACATATTGTTTTTTTAGAACGCTCCGAAAGGGGCGTCCTTTTTTGCAGAAAATTGGAAGAAAATATGCATTTTATATCATTCATGTGTGACATGAACTTAACAAAATTAAGAAAATAACAAAAATAAGATAAAAAAGAAAGAAGATATAAAATGTCGTATAAACGAAACAAAAATGGTGCACAGAAAACATTTTGAAGTATGCTATTATTTTGGCAAGTCCTTGATGCATTATTGTGTCGAAGTCGGGAACAGAAAGTGTTTTCGACATGGAGGAAAGTCTTCTTTTACAAGGGCTTTTCGGGAAGTGGAAGGCATCACTCCCAATCAGTATCGAAAAAGTACGATGGAGATTCGTATCAGAAATACTGGTACAGAGATTCCGCAGATGGAAAACAAGGAGGGTCCATATGAGAATTGAGAAACACCCCATTCTCGATTTTGATCGTGGGGAGAAAGTGACATTTACCTTTAATGGTCAGCCGGTGGAAGGTTATACTTCTGAGACCATTGCAGCAGCGCTTCATGCAGCAGGTATTCGTGAGCTGGGACATAGTCAGCAGCTCCATCGTCCGCGGGGCCTGTTTTGTGCCATCGGCAACTGCTCGTCCTGTTTTATGACTGTCGATGGAGAACCCAATGTCAGAGTTTGTGTGACTCGGGTGAAAGACGGTATGGTAGTAGAAGAACAGGAAGGAAAGGGGGTTGTGCATCCATGATTCGTGACGTAGAAGTAATGGTAATCGGCGGAGGTCCTGCTGGCTTGTGTGCGGCTCAGGCAGCAGCCAGTGCGGGAACTCATGTTCTTCTTTGTGAAAGAGATTATGTTCCCGGAGGTCAGCTGGTAAAGCAGACTCATAAATTTTTCGGCTCCGAGAGACAGTATGCCGGTGACAGAGGTATTTTCATCGGCAAGAAGCTGGTTCAGGAGGTAATGGAAGATCCCAATATTGAAGTGTTGACGGAAGCAACGGTTCTTGGTATGTATGAAGACGGAATCGTTACCGTTCTGAAAGATGAGAAACATTTGAAATTCCGTCCTAAGAAGACGATTGTGGCTACCGGAGCGGCAGAAAAGTTCCTTACTTTCCCCAATAATGATCTGCCCGGTATCTACGGTGCAGGTGCAGTACAGACTCTGATGAATGTGGCAGGTGTGAAACCTGCAGAGCGAGTGGTTATGGTTGGAGCCGGAAACATCGGTCTGATCGTTTCCTATCAGCTTCTTCAGGCTGGTGTAAATGTAGTGTCTCTGGTTGAGGCAGCACCGAAGATCGGTGGTTTTCTGGTACATGCAGCGAAGCTTCGCCGTGCAGGTGTTCCCATTCGCACTGGTTATACTGTAAAAGAAGCTTACGGCAATGGAAAATTAGAAGGTGTAGTCATCTGTCAGTTAGACGAAAAGTGGCAGCAGATTCCCGGTACAGAGGAAGACATCCCTTGTGATACGCTGTGTCTGGCTGTTGGTCTGACTCCTCTGTCGGAGCTTTGCTGGCAGGCAGGTTGTCATATGGAGTTTATTCGTGAATTGTCCGGTCATGTGCCGATTACAGACGAGAATCTGATGACCAGCGTGGATGGTTTGTATGCAGCTGGTGATGTATCTGGTATCGAGGAGGCTTCTTCTGCCATGGTTGAGGGTCGCCTGGCCGGTTATGCGGTAGCTGTAAGCCTTGGATATGATGTGGAGAAATCGCAGGCTGAAGCAGATGCTGCCAGAGCAGAACTTAAGGAGCTTCGTTCGGGCCCTATGGGCGGAAAAATTCGGGCAGGATTGGAGAAAGTTGCCCAGAAGAGAGGTGACGCAGTATGATTATTCAAGACGGAATTCCTACAAAAGAAGATTTGGCTGCAGTTATGCCCAGTGCTGAAAGATTAGCAAAAGGTCCGGTAGCCATTACTGAATGTTTTCAGAATATAGCATGTAACCCTTGTACAAAAGCCTGTGTCAAACATGCGATTTCTATGGAGCCGGATATGAACGCGACTCCTAAAGTAGACACGGATGTTTGCAATGGATGCGGAGCATGTATTGCCCGCTGTCCCGGACTTGCCATTTTTGTTGTGGATATGACTTACAGCGAAAAAACCGCACTGGTTAAGATTCCTTTTGAGTTTATTCCCGTTCCCGAAGAGGGAAAGCTGGTATGCGGTTTGAACCGTGCCGGTGAAGAGCAGGGATGGTTCAGAGTGGTTAAAGTGGTTTCCGGAGGAAAGAAAAACATGACTTATGTGATTTCCCTGGAAGTGCCGAAGGAACTTGCCATGGAGGTAAGAAATATTCGAGTGGGAGGATACCGTAATGGCTGATAAAGATATTATTATGTGCCGCTGCGAAGATATTACAAGAGAAAGAATTCTGGAGTGTATTGCACAGGGCTACAGAACCATAGATGAGATTAAACGTGTCACTCGTGCCGGAATGGGACCCTGCCAGGGAAGAACCTGTCGTCTTCTGATTGCTCAGGAGCTTTCGAAAGCTTACGGAGTACCCATGGAAGAGGTACTGATGCCTACGTTCCGTCCTCCGACAAAGCCCATTACCATGGGAGCTTTAGCAGATGCTTATCGGGAAGGAGGAGAGGACGCATGAAAAAAGGATATGATATTGTAATCGTCGGCGGAGGTATTGTCGGATGCGCCACTGCTTTCGAACTGGCAAAACGCGGCGTGAAAGACATTCTTCTGATAGAAAAACGTTTCCTGACAGCCGGTGCGACCGGAAGATGCGGTGCCGGTATCCGTCAGCAGTGGGGATCGGAACTGAATGCCCGTATTGCTTTGGAAAGTACTCAGATTTTTGAAAATCTGGAGGACTATACCGGATATCAGCGCAGCGTAGAACTTCATCAGGGAGGATATCTTCTGGTTGCTTACACCGAAAAAGAATGGGCACAGTTCCAGAAAAATCTGGAAGTTCAGCATAAACTCGGTATTGATTCTTATGCTTTGGACAGAGAAGCATGCAGGAAGAAGGTTCCTTATCTGAATCTTGACGGTGTATACGGCGGAACTTTCTGTCAGAAAGATGGTCATGCCAATCCTTTTCACTGTACCCAGGCTTATGCTCAGGGAGCACAGAGAATGGGCGTTGATATTGAAACATATTGTGAAGTAACCGGATTTCGTATGGAAGGCGGACGCATTGCCGGTGTAGAAACCACCAAAGGTTATGTGGAAGCAAAAACGGTAATCAACTGTGCCAATACCAGAGCACCGGAACTGGCGAAGATGGTAGGAGAGGAGATTCCTGTGTATTCCGAACGTCATCAGGCGCTGGTTACCGAACCGGTTGCTCCTTTGATTGACTGTATGGTTATGTCTTTCTCCCGTTCCTATTATGTCCAGCAGACTCCTCATGGAAGTTTTGTAATGGGTATTGGACCAAAGGAAGCTCCCAGTCACAATTTCAATTCCAGCTGGCAGTTTCTGGAGCACAACTGTGCTGTCATGTGCGAAGCTCTTCCTATTCTCAGAAAACTGCGGGTGGTTCGTCAGTGGGCCGGTCAGTATGATATGAGTCCGGACTGCAATCCTGTTATTGATGAGGCTGAAAGCTGTAAAAATTTCTATTCTATGTGCGGTTTCTCCGGACATGGATTCATGGTCAGTCCGAGAGTTGCCATCCTGATGGCCAACTATCTGACTGGTCAGAGTGACGATCTGGATATTCATAAATTCAGTAAGAAACGTTTTGAGACCGGTGAACTTCTTCTGGAGCCGGCTGTAGTATAAGCATAAATACTGCAGCAGAATGTAAAAATGAATAAAAGGCCATTCTGGCTTTGATGCGGTGCCCCTTAAACAGACAAGGTGAATAACTGAAGTCTGCTTAAGGGGATTTTTTATATGAATAAATCATCCTCTAATTGGAAAATTTCTTCTACATCCACATTTAGAAACTGGGAGAGACGGAGTGCCATCTCCAGAGAGGGATTTCGTTCACCGCGTTCAATCCGGCTGATTGTGCGGCTGCAGGAACCGGCTGCTTTTGCCAGATCTTCCTGAGTCAGATTCCGTTCCAGGCGGATATCTCTTAAAGTATTGCGGACTGCCATTCAATTCCTTCTTTCTGTTAATATTTCATTTTTCGCTTATTGTTTCCTTTTGTGAATGTCAGAACTGCTGCATTTGCCGATAACTTTTCCGAATACTTTGAAGGAATCGTTTTCTTGCACGATGATGGGTGCGTATTTTTTATTCAGAGAAAGCAAACGCAGACCGTCAGGCTCATCATATAATTTTTTGATATATGCTTCACCATTAAGATAGAAAATCCCCACTTCTCCGCTGCTCAGACTGTCTTTCTGCTGAATCCATGCAATTTCTCCATTAAGATATTCCGGTTCCATGCTGTCACCGGATATCCGTACTCCGAAAGATGCATGATCAGGGGCGATTCCGCTTACTTCGTAAGAATTTTTCGGTGTGTCTGTCAGGAAATTACCGGTACCTGCGGAAACGGCATCTTCGTAAATGTCTTTGAAAACAGCTGTTGGGCGAAACGGAATGATATTGGAATCCGGTTTGAATAATCCGGAAGCTCTCAAAATATCGGCATAGTCTTTAATTCTGTCTTTTCCGGCCTGATTCAGCCCATTCATTACACTGTACGGATTCACTCCGAAATATGCATCGTAAATATCTTCGATCTCCAATAATCTGCAGAGGGTAAAAAATGTATGCAATCCTGGTTCTCTTGCATCAGTCTCCCATTTGGAGATTGCTTTGGCAGTGACATGAATTCCCTGTTCGGATAATAAATCTGCCAGTTCGGGTTGGGACAGGCCTTTCTTTTTTCTGCTTTCTGCAATAATTTTACCGATAGAATGCATCGCTTCGCCTCATTTCTGAAAAAGTCTCATTAGTTCTTACGGTTGCATTATACACGATGAAAAAGGAAAAATCAACAAAAATCTCCAATTAGTAGATCATACAACCAAAATGTCAGTTGAATATCTCCTTTGTGTCGGTTTATACTAATTCTGCAGGAAAGCTTACTGCGAAAAAATCCTGCAATGATTATAAAAGGAATATTGACAGAGTAACCGAACGGAGAGTGAAGAGAATGAGTGAACGAACGATTCTGCACTGCGAGATGGATTGTTTTTATGCCAGTGTGGAAATGCTGCATCATCCGGAACTGGAAGGGAAGCCATTGGCAGTGGTGGGAGATCCGGATGCGAGACATGGAATTGTTCTTACTGCAAATTATAAGGCAAAAAAAACGGGTGTTAAAACAGGAATGGCATTGTGGCAGGCAAAGCAGCTTTGCCCGGAGATTGCTTTTCTTCCTCCCAGGATGGATCTGTATCTTCGTTTTTCCGGTATGGCCAGGGAGATTTATTCGGAATATACCAATCAAATTGAACCTTACGGGATTGATGAAGCCTGGCTGGATGTAACGGACAGCAGCATAATCAAAGGAGATGGGATCGGGATTGCCGGGGATATCAGCAAACGGATCAGATACGAGCTTGGTATTACGGTAAGTATTGGAGTTTCATGGAATAAGATATATGCAAAACTTGGTTCTGACTATAATAAGCCGGATGCCATTACATGGTTCCATCGCGGCAATTATAAAGATATCATCTGGAGACTTCCCCTGTCAGATTTACTGTATGTCGGCCGGCAGACCAGTAGGAAATTATATAAACTCGGAATTTATACCATAGGACAGCTGGCTCAGATGGATGAAAAAATTCTGGAGAGTCATTTGGGGAAGATGGGATTGGTCTTATGGACTTTTGCCAATGGCTATGATGAGGATCCTGTCTGTGCAGAAGGTTATGAAGCTCCAATCAAATCCATTGGGAACAGTACGACGACACCACGGGATCTGGAAACAGATACGGATGTATGGATTATTTTAACGGCCCTGTCGGAAAGCGTATCGGCCCGTTTGAGGAAACATGGATTTAAGTGTAATGTGGTGGAGATATGGATCAGGGATATTCATTTGAACAGTATAACGAGGCAGATTCATATCAGTCAGCCGACAAATATTACAGATGAAATTGTAAATACTGCATTTCAGTTATTCAGAAAACATTATCAATGGGAGCAACCGATTCGTAGTCTGGGTGTTCGGGCTTCCTCTCTTGTAATGGAAGATGTTCCGGTTCAATTGGATTTGTTTGAGAATCAGGCAAAGCGGGAAAAAATGGAAAAGCTGGATTGTGCGGTAGATGAGATCCGAAGGAGATTTGGATATTTCAGTATACAGAGGGCTGTCATGTATCAGGACAAAATCCTGTCTCATTTGGATGCCGGTAAACACAAGGTTCATCCCCACAGCTATTTTCATGGATAGATATAGAAAGTTCGCTGGAAAATGAGGGGAAGCGCTGAAAAGGAAAAGTCATGGAGACCCGGTTATGGAGGCAGAATGAATAAAGTTTATATTGATGTGGTAGCAAAATTCAGTAAGGATGGCTGTCTGCTTCCCATATCTTTTACCTGGGAAGACGGCAGAAAATATACGATTGACAGAGTGATGAAGATCGAGCGATGTGCCAGCAGGAAGGCTGGAGGTGCAGGTATCATGTATACCTGCATGGTACAGGGACAGGAGAGCCATTTGTTTTTCGAGATGGACAAATGGTTTCTGGAAAGGAAAGTGATTTGACGAGAAAGCTTTACAGACGGGAAAACAATATATCTCATATGCAGGCGGGAAATCAATGGATCTCTCTTGACAAAACAGCAAATAAGAAATTAAAATGAAAGTAATTACTTGCATGCGATGGAGAGAATGTGTTGCGGTACTGTCATTGGATAGTGCCGTATAAAAAAAACAAGGATGCAAGTGAATACACGCATTATGAAGGGAGAACAGAATATGCAGATTACCGGAGCAGAATTATTTGTAAAAGCTTTATTAGCGGAAAATGTGAATACGCTTTTTGCCTATCCGGGAGGACAGGTTATTGATTTATTTGATGCACTTTATGATACGAAAGAGTTGGATGTCATTGTACCGCGGCATGAACAGGGGCTGGTTCATGCCGCAGATGGATATGCGCGTTCTACCGGAAAGGTTGGGGTATGTCTTGTAACAAGCGGACCAGGGGCAACAAATTTAGTTACAGGAATTGCTGCAGCAAATTATGACAGTGTTCCTCTGGTGTGTTTTACCGGACAGGTTCCAACACATTTGATCGGAAATGATGCCTTTCAGGAAGTGGACATTGTCGGAATTACAAGAAGCATTAGTAAGTATGCTGTTACAGTTCGCCATCGTGAGGAGTTGGCCGCTGCCATAAAGAAAGCTTTCTGCATTGCCAGAACAGGAAAACCAGGAGTAGTTGTTGTAGATTTGCCGAAAGATGTCCAGCAGGCAATGGGAAGCGATATCTATCCGGATCATGTCGAAATCCGTGGATATAAGCCAAATACCACCGTGCATATGGGACAAATAAAGAAGGCATTGAATTGTTTAAAACAGGCAAAATACCCGGTTTTTCTTCTGGGCGGAGGTGTGAATATTGCCCATGCCAATGAAGAAATGACGGCATTGGCGGAAAAAACAGGAATTCCCGTTGTTACAACCATTATGGGAAAGGGGGCTGTTCCCACGAATCATCCTTTGTATGTCGGAAATATTGGGATTCATGGAAGCTATGCGGCAAACATGGCAATCAGTCAGTGCGATCTTCTATTTTCCATTGGAGTTCGGTTCAATGATCGTATTACGGGAAAGGTAAGCGAATTTGCCGAAAAAGCTGTTATTGTTCATGTGGATATCGACCCGGCGTCCATCTCACGGAATATTAAAGTGGATATTCCTATTGTGGCTGATGCCAAAAAGGCGATTATGGCATTGTTGGAAAAGGCTGAATCATTGGATTTCAGTGAGTGGAGATCAAAGATTGGGGAATGGAAAACACAGAAGCCATTGGGAATGGAACAGCAGGAACTGTTTGGTGTCACTCCTCTGGCTGTCATTAAAAAAATAAATGAAGTATTTGACCAGGCGATTATCACAACGGATGTCGGACAAAACCAGCTGTGGACAACTCAGTTTCTGGAAATAACAGATCAAAAACAAATGCTCACATCAGGGGGTTTGGGAACCATGGGGTATGGTTTACCGGCCGCTTTGGGGGCCAGCTTGGGAAATCCGGGAAAAGATGTGGTGGCCATTTGCGGAGATGGCGGTGTTCAGATGAATATTCAGGAAATGGCTACCGCGGTAGTGTATGAATTGCCGATCACTATTTGTATTTTGAACAATGGATATCTGGGAAATGTACGTCAGTGGCAGGAAATGTTTTTTCAGGGAAGATATTCCGGCACTTGTCTGAGATACCGGAGAGGCTGTCCGGAAAAATGCGGTACCCAGAACAATTCCGCTGCTCCTGCAGCTGGCTGTCCGGAATATATACCGGATTTTGTAAGTTTGGCAGAAAGTTACGGAGCAAAGGCAATTCGTGTTCAGAAATATGAAGAAATAGAAAGTGCACTGCGGGAGGCTAAGAACACGAAGAAGGTTCCTACGGTGATTGAATTTATTATTGAAAGAGAAGCCAATGTACTTCCCATGGTATCACCGGGAAAATCGATTGATCATATGATTATGGAGGTACAAACCAATGAAAAAAAGATGTATTAGTCTTTTGGTAGAAAACGATATCGGAGTGCTGGCTCGCATTTCCGGATTGTTTTCCGGAAAATCCTACAATTTGGATAGTTTGACAGTGGGTACAACGGAAGATACCACTATTTCCAGAATGACCATCACATTAACCAGTGATGATCAAACTTTTGAACAAATTAAAAAGCAGCTGAATCGGAGCATAGAAGTAATCAAGGTAATGGACTTTACAGATATGGCTGTTCACATGAAAGAACTGATGTTTGTTAAGATCCATGGCTGTCTGGAGAAAGATATGGTAAAGATTACCTGTATTAAAGAAATTTTCCAGGTGAAGCTGATTGATTATAATGCGTCAAATGTTCTGATCGAAAGTGTCCAGACAGAAGGAAGAAATAATGAGCTGATTCGTTTGCTGGAAGAAAACTTTCCCGGAAAATTGGAAATTGTCAGAGGCGGAAACGTGGCTATTGAAGCGATTAGCATTTCCGAAAAGTAATAATCTTAAGCAGTAAGAGAAAAAGTGCAGGGGAAAATGTAAAAAGTAATACAGCAGCAAGGGGAACTGAAAGGAAGATTAGATATGGTAACGGGAAAAAGATCAGATATGATAACGGAAAAAAGCATTGACAAGTAATAAATAGATGTATACAATCAAAGTAACCGATCGGTTACAAAAAGGGCCGACAGGCTATAAAGTTGAGATAATTGGAGTTGAAAGCAGGGATCGTTGCATGGATAAGAAAACAAAAGGACGAATATTGGAGGAAGCTTTGAAACTGTTTTCGCGGAATGGATATTCGGGTACTTCGATGAGCGATATTGCAAATCAGCTGAACATAACGAAAGGTGCGCTTTATCGTCACTATTCCAGCAAGCAGGCGATTTTTGATTCCATTGTGGAGAAGATGAGTCAGCTGGATTTGGAACGGGCAAAAGAATATGAGATGCCGGAAGGTACCATAGAAGAAATGGAAGAGGTTTACAGCCTCACTTCTGCAGCGAATATCATAACGTATACGAAGGAACAGTTTCGATATTGGACGAAAGAGGAATTCCCTTCCTGTTTTCGCAGGATGCTGACTCTGGAACAGTATCGGGATGAAAATATGGCTAAGCTGTACCATAATTATATTGCAGCCGGACCACTTCAATATATGGCTGATATTTTTGGCGCTATATTGGGAGAAGAGGTGGACGCCATGCAGACTGCACTGGATTTCTATGGACCTGTATTTTTACTTTACAGTGTTTATGATGGAATGGAAGATAAAGAGGTTGTTTTGAAAATCCTGGATCAGCATGTGGATCACTTTCTCGATATTTTAAAGAATAAAAACACCGGAGACATCATATGAAACGAGATAAAGAGTATCAAGGCAGTGAAGGAAATGTTCCAGTATATTCCGAGTTGGAAAAATGGGGATGGGAGAGTCGTTATCTGAAGGGGCTTTTTTATTCTCATGAATGGTGCCCGGCCCGGGTAATTTCACAGGAAAGAGGTATCTATGAGATTGTATCCCAAACGGGAATCACTCATGCAGTCGTTTCCGGCAAGTTTCGATATCAGACAGAAACGGTATCGGAATATCCGGCTGTGGGAGATTTTGTACTCGTCGAACCAAACGAAAAGGGACAGGCTGTCATCCATCAGGTGCTGCCGCGAAAGAGTGTTTTTGTTCGAAAAGCAGCAGGAACGGCAGGAAAAGAGCAGATCGTTGCCGCAAATGTGGATATTGTTTTTTTGTGCATGGCCCTTAACCGGGATTTCAATCTTCGCAGAATGGAACGATACATATCCATTGCCTGGGATAGTGGTGCAACTCCAGTCATTATTTTGACAAAAAGCGATCTTTGCGAAGATCTGGAAATCAAAAAAAGTGAAATAGAAAATATTGCTATGGGAATTGACATCCTGGTGACTTCCAGTATGGAAACAGACGGCTATCGTTCTGTTTTGCCTTATTTGCAAGAGGGAAAGACCGCGGCATTGATAGGTTCCTCCGGTGTAGGAAAATCCACACTGATCAATCACATATTAGGGGAAGAATTGCTGGCAACCAATGGTCTTCGGTCGGATGACAAAGGACGCCATACGACCACGCATCGTGAACTTATGCTTCTGAAAGGAAAGGGGATGATGATTGATACTCCGGGAATGCGTGAACTGGGAATGTGGGACGCAGCGGTCGGTTTGGAAAAATCATTTGAAGATATAGAAGAACTGACTCGTTTCTGTCATTTCCGTAACTGTACCCATCAGACAGAGCGCGGCTGTGCGGTAAGAGCTGCAGTCGAACGTGGAGCGCTTTCCGAGGAGCGTTTTTTGTCCTGGAAGAAACTGCTCAGAGAAAATGCATGGTCAGAAGACAGAGAAAGTTGTTTGTCAGCAAAAGAGAATAAATTTAAGGAGATATCCCGGATCAATAAGTCGAGACGAAAAGGAAGATACTGAAGGAGTGATAGAAAGTTGAAAGAGAAGGAATACTGTATTCGTTTGGAACAGAAGGAAGAGCAAAGGGACGTAGAAAATCTTACCAGAGAAGCATTTTGGAATGTATATCGTCCCGGATGTTTGGAGCATTATGTATTGCATTGCCTGAGAAATGATCCGGATTTTGTTCCGGAACTGAACTTTGTTATGGAGAAAGATGGAAAATTGATTGGTCAGGTGATGTATATGCGTGCTTTCATCGATGCGGATGATGGACGAAAGATTCCGATTATGACCTTCGGTCCCATTGGGATTCTGCCGGAATACAAACGAAAAGGATATGGGAAGGCACTGTTGGATTATTCGATGGAAAAAGCCCGGGAAATGGGGGCGGGGGCCCTCTGTATGGAAGGCAATATTGATTTTTATGGAAAGTCCGGATTTGTTGTGGCAAGTACGAAGGGGATTCATTATCATGGAGAACCCAGAGAGAATGAAGTGCCGTATTTTCTGCTAAAAGAATTGAAAGAAGGTTTTCTGGATGGGATTACAGGTGTGTATCATACACCTAAGGGATATTATGTAGATGAGCAGGAGGCCGAGGATTTTGATGCAGAATTTCCGAAAAAGAAAAAAGAGAAGCTGCCCGGACAGTTATTCTAAATCATCATAAAAAGAAATCTTTTTGGACAAGGTTTGATATAAAAGGAAAACCATCCCGGAATTAGTTTATAGAATAAATTTCGGGATGGTTTATTTCTTAAGAATGATTCTATCTCAGGATAGTGCGTTTTCTAAGAATGATTCTATCTCAGAATAGTGCGTTTTCTAAGAATGATTCTATCTCAGAATAGTGCGTTTTCTAAGAATGATTCTATCTCAGAATAGTGCGTTTTCTAAGAATGATTCTATCTCAGGATAGTACGTTTTTTAAGAATGATTCTATCTCAGGATAGTACGTTTTTTTGAGAATGATTTAATTTCAGGATAGTGCGTTTTTGCTGACTGATTTTATTCCAGAATGGTCAGTTCTTTCGGATATTTATTCAGAATCTCTGCACCATTCTCTGTAACCAAAGCCAGATCTTCAATGCGGATTCCCATATCGTTCGGAATATAGATACCCGGTTCAATGGAGAAAACATTGCCGGGGCGGGTCAGAGCCGTATTGGCCAGGGAAACATCACCGTAGTCGTGATCTTCAATACCAATGAAATGGCCAAGGCGGTGGGTAAACTCTTTGCCGTATCCAGCTTTTGTAATGATATCGCGGGCAGTCTTATCCAATTCGCAGAGCTGGATACCGGGACGGATCAGTGCTTCTGCTGATTCATTGGCCTGTTTTACCGTATCATAAACAAAACGATCGTTCTCTTTAAGAATTTTTTTGTAGAAGAAGGAGCGGGTCATATCGGAACAGTATCCATGGTAACGGCATCCGATATCAATGATAATAGAATCGCCTTCTTTCAAAGGAGTATCGTCCGGAGTATGATGGCCGATGGCACAATTCGGTCCAAATTCAACCAGAGGATCAAAGGAAAAACCTTCACCTCCCAATTTTCGATAAATGCCAGCAACAGCTCCAGCAACTTCTCTTTCTGTAATTCCGGTAGTAAGAAGCTTTACAATTTCTCCCATAGCTGCGTCATTAATCCGGGATGAGTGACGCATCAGTTCGATTTCTTCCGCATCTTTCACGGCCCGGGCCTCATCTGCACAGATGGAGGTATTGATGAAAGCCGTTGCACATTTTCCATCAATCAAAGGAAGCAGAAAACGTGCATGCATCGTTTTATCTACACCAAGAGGCGCAGTGGGATCCGTATATTTACCAAGGAGATGGAGATAATCGTCTGTATCACAAAACCAAACTTTTTCTACGCCCAAATCTTCCGGAACGGTAAATAATTCGTTAATGAAGATGCGGTTCTGTCCATTCTGATTGATATAAAGAGCAAAGAGTCTCTCTCCGGGATCCTGATAACGTCCTGTCAGATAAAAAATGGTGTAGGGATCGGTAATGATCATCTGAGTAATACCTTGTTCGGCAAGATGTCCCAGAATACTATCCAGTCGCTGTTTGTTCATTTGTAGAATCTCCTTTCAGATTATCGGGGTATAAAAGAGGCAGATTTTTTGATCGTATATCCTTAAATCCGACTCATTTGCATACTCGATTGTATGAATGATAATATTCACATATTCGGAAGCAAATCGTACCTGAATATATGGATTAAGGTGTTAGTATATTCAGAAAAATCATGTGTTTGACGATATGATTTATGACATTCATATAACAAAGACAAAATATGCCTGATTATCAGGCTCATTATATCAAATTACAATCACAAAATCAAGAAAGAACCCGGGATAAACAAGAGGAAAAGCAGATATTTTCTGAGAAGTAGGTTTGGCAGAGGCAAGGGAAAGAAAATTCTGTTTTGTAATTCAGTAGGTATTTCTGAATTATGGGAATATATCGACATAAGTAATGGGCTGTCGTATGTTTTGCGGAATTTCTTTGATACAATTTACAATTGACGCATCTAAGACATAGATTTATAATTAATATGTTAGAGTTTTGTCGAATACCGGTATGATAAGGGATGGATTATATGGTTTTCGTCTGTTTCTTGGAATAAAACTTGAAGGCAGGTCACGATTATGATATTCTTTTGACTGTTGCTGCTGTTCACAAGATTTTACAGGAAACAAATATAGATTGTCGTAAATGGTTGCCTCCGGAGATCTTACCGGTCATGTGAAATATAAAATAATAATACAAGAAAGCGAGAAAAAAGTGAGAAAATTAGCCCTTTCTGATGACATACTGATGAACATTGACAAACCGGCCCGATATATCGGCGGTGAAGTGAATTCTGTGTACAAAGATCTGAACAATGTGAAGGTTCGTTTTGCCATGTGTTTTCCAGACGTATATGAGATTGGTATGTCCCATCTCGGTATCCAGATCATTTATCATATGCTGAATACCAGAGATGATATCTGGTGCGAACGAGTATATTCGCCCTGGACGGATCTGGATCCGATTATGAGAGAGAAGAAAATTCCTCTTTTTGCTCTGGAGTCCCAGGATCCCGTCAATTGCTTTGATTTCCTTGGAATTACCATTCAATACGAAATGTGTTATACAAATATTCTCCAGATTCTGGATTTGGCCGGAATTCCTCTTCATGCGGATCAGCGGGGAGAGAATGATCCCATTGTTATTGGAGGTGGTCCCTGTACTTATAATCCGGAACCATTGGCAGACTTTTTTGATTTGTTTTATATTGGAGAAGGAGAAACTTCTATGCTGCCCCTGGTGGATACCTATGAGGAAAACAAGAGACAGGGCGGAACCCGTCGGGATTTTCTGAAAAAGGCAGCACTCATACCTGGCATTTATGTTCCGTCTCTTTACGAAGTTACTTACAAAGATGACGGAACCATCGAAACATTTTCTCCCATTGAGCCGGGAATTCCTGAAAAGATCCGGAAAGAAATCGTTACAGATCTGAGCCATACCTACTATCCGGAAAAGCCTGTGGTACCTTTTATCAAGTCAACACAGGATAGGGTAGTCATGGAAATCCAAAGAGGATGTATTCGAGGCTGTCGATTCTGTCAGGCCGGTATGATTTATCGTCCTGTTCGGGAGCGAAGTTTGGATTATCTTCGTCAGCTGGCTGTCCGCATGCTGGAAAGCACCGGTCATGAGGAAATTTCTCTTAGTTCTCTTAGCTCCAGTGATTACAGTCAGCTGAAGCCTCTGCTCGAAGGGCTTATAGATGAATGCAGTCAAAGGCATGTGAATATTTCTTTGCCTTCTCTTCGAATTGACTCTTTTTCTCTGGATGTGATGAGTAAAGTACAGGATATCAAAAAGAGCAGTTTGACTTTTGCACCGGAAGCGGGAACCCAGAGACTGAGAAATGTTATCAATAAAGGATTGACGGAAGATGACATTATGGAGGGGGCTGCTGCCGCCTTCCGCGGAGGCTGGACAAAAGTAAAACTCTATTTTATGCTGGGACTCCCCACCGAGACCGAGGAGGATATGATCGGAATTGCAGAATTATCTGATCGGATCGCCCGCCGTTTCTTTGATGAAGTGCCCAAAGAAAAGAGAAATGGAAAAATTCAGCTGACTGCCAGCTCTTCTTTCTTTGTTCCCAAACCCTTTACGCCGTTCCAGTGGGCGACGATGTATCCAAAGGAAGAATATCTGCGACGGGCTCATCTGGTGAAAGATGCCTTTTTCCAGCAGCTGAATCACAAATCTCTTCATTATCAGTATCATGAAGCTGATGTAACTGTATTGGAAGGTGTCCTGGCAAGAGGTGACCGGAAGGTAGCCGCTGCAATTGAAGCCGCTTATAGAAAAGGCTGCATTTATGATTCTTGGTCCGATTATTTTAACAATGAAAAATGGATGATGGCTTTTGCTGAAACGGGAGTAGATCCCGATTTCTATACACTGAGAGAACGAGATTTGGATGAAATCTTCCCTTGGGATTTCATTGATATCGGAGTGACGAAAAAGTTCCTTCGGAGAGAGTGGGAAAAAGCTCAGCGTGAAGAAGTAACGCCAAACTGCCGTGTTGCCTGCAGTGGATGCGGAGCATCTGTATTCCAGGGAGGTATCTGCCATGAAAATTAGAATTCGATTTGAAAAAGAAGGTGCTGTAAGGTATATCGGTCATCTGGATGTGATGCGTTATTTTCACAAGGCACTCCAGAGGGCACATATTGATGTGAGTTTTTCTGCCGGATTTCATCCTCATCCCATTATGTCCTTTGCGTCTCCGTTGGGAGTTGGATTGACTTCCCGTGGAGAATATGTTGATATCGAAATTGGAAAAGAAGAAAGCAGTCAGGAAATGATCCGCCGTCTCAATGAAGTTATGGTGGAGGGAATCCGGGTTACCGGTATTTGCCGCCTGGAGGAAGAAGGACGGAAAAATAATGCCATGGCTCTGGTGGAAATGGCCGAATATCTGGTTCGAATTAAAGAAGAAGCCGGCCGGAATTTTTTCTCAGATTCCAATGAGACAGAAAAATACAATTGGGATGAATCGGTGCAGGCTTTCCTGAACCAGTCTCAAATTCATATTTTGAAAAAAACAAAAAAGAGTGAGAAGGAAGTAGATATTCGTCCTCTGATTCTTGTCATGAAATGGGATGAAAAGGAGAAAGGTTTCTGCATGAGATTAACAGCAGGTTCCATGAATAATCTCAAACCGGAACTTGTTATGGATACCTTCTTTCATTTCATAGATCTTCCTTTGGAGGGATCCAGAAAAACTTTGGAAATATGTCGTCTCGACATGCTGACAAAGGATGGAATTTCCCTTGGCAGTATGGGGGAGGAAATTCAGTAATCCATGAATAAACTTTTAATCACGCGGAGAAATGATAAGATTCTTTCTGCTTTGTGGGACGGTTCACAGGTTGTAGAATTTCAGGCGGAAAATGCAGACCGCGGCCCATCGGCAGGCGACATTTATATAGGAAGACTGAAAGATCTGGTGAAAAATATTAATGCCGGTTTTGTGGAGATTTCTCCCGGAGAAATCTGCTTCTATCAGTTTCCGCCAGACGGATCTCGGTATAAAATTGGAGACGAATTTGTGGTGCAGATTACCAGAGAAGCAGTAAAGACAAAATCACCGGTTGTATCGGATCAGTTGAGTCTCAATGGCAGACTTCTCGTGCTGAATGAAGACAACTGCCGTGTTTCTGTTTCTGCCAAAATATCAAATCCGGATCGCCGTCAGGAGTTAAAAGCACTGTTGGAAGAAACAGCAGCAAGAAATGCTGTGGGATTTATTCTTCGTACCAATGCCGAATATGCAGAGAATGAAGAAATACTCAAAGAAGCGGAAGTACTTTTGGCTCGCCGAAAAGCCATTCGGGAAAAAGCAAGATTCCGGCCTTGCTTTTCAAAATTGGAGGAAAGTTCTCCTTCCTATCTTGCCATGATTCAAAATGCCGGAAAAGGAACCCTGGAAGAAGTTGTCACAGATGAAGAAGATATTTATCAGCAGGTATGCGATTATTACTCTCGTTCCTGCAAAGACAGTGAAACGAACATTTATCTGTATCGGGACTCCATGCTACCCATGGCCAGTCTTTATCGCTTGGAATATTACCTGAAAATGGCTCTGGAACGTCGTGTCTGGCTGAAATCCGGGGGATATCTTGTGATCGAACCGACAGAAGCATTGACGGTAATTGATGTCAATACGGGCAAATATGACGGTCACAAAAACAGAGAAGAAACGTTTTTTAAAATAAATATGGAAGCGGCTCAGGAGATCGCATTTCAATTAAGGCTGAGAAATCTTTCCGGAATCATATTGGTTGACTTTATTGATTTGAAATCAGAAGAAAAACAGCAGGAATTATATGATTATTTGAAAGAACTTTTGCGAAAAGATTCTGTGAAATCTGTTTTAGTGGATATCACTCCCCTTCATCTGGCGGAAATAACCAGAAAAAAAATCCGTGCCACGCTGTCAGAACAACTGAAAACATCAGAAAAACGGAACGGAAGAGGAAATTAATTTTTTGCTTCCGAATCGAAAGTGATAGTAAAAACAGCAAGGATAAATAGTAAAAATATCGAAGAAAAGTATTGACATCCTTGTAGAAAAATGGTAATATGTCGAAGTGTGTGTAGACACACCGGTTTGTGGTCCGATAATCATGAAGCCGCACAGTGAGGTTTAAGATTCGCTTATGCGGACACCGTAATTGGCGAGTATGGAAATAGGAGGTGCTCAAATGTACGCAATTATCGCAACAGGTGGAAAACAGTATAAGGTAGCAGAAGGCGACGTAGTATTCGTAGAAAAGCTGGACGTTGCTGAAGGCGAGACTTATGAATTCGATCAGGTTCTGGCTGTAAATGATGGTGAACTGACCATTGGAAATCCTACTGTAGCAGGTGCTAAAGTTAAAGCTACTGTTATGGGTGAGACCAAGGGCAAAAAGGTTATCGTTTACAAGTATAAGAGAAAAACTGGCTATCATAAGAAAAATGGTCACAGACAGACTTATACCAAGTGCAAGATCGAAGCCATCGAAAAATAATATAAGTGATCGATAAGAAATGATTTGAGTACAAGGAGGTGTAATTCATGGCTCATAAAAAAGGTGTGGGCTCTACAAAGAACGGTAGAGATTCCGAGGCTAAACGCTTAGGTGCGAAGAGAGCTGACGGACAGTTTGTACTGGCTGGCAACATTCTTTACAGACAGCGTGGAACCAAGATTCATCCTGGTGTAAACGTTGGCCGTGGAGGAGATGATACCCTGTTCGCTATGGCAGATGGTATTGTTAGATTTGAGAGAAAAGGCAGAGACAAGAAACAGGTTTCTGTATATCCCAGAGTAACGAACGAATAATTTGGAAAGCCGACGTCTCAAAACGCCGGCTTTTTTCAAAAGACACAGAAGCCAGACCCCGGTTTCTGTGTTTTTAATCTAAAGGAGAATAGATTTTCTTATAGTAGAGAATCATTATTTCTGTATAAACAGATCCATTATTATAAACAGATTCCATATCCTGGAAATAATTTTGATAAAATGAAGCGGTCATATTTTTAGCGGTCATATTTTTAGCGTTTTATTTTTAGCAGTTATATTTTTAACAGTTATGTTTTTAGCGGCTATATTTTTAACGGTTATTTTTTTGAAGGAAAGAATTGTTTTACAGAACGAATTTGTATTCCTGCAGCGGAATATTTGTTTTTTTAAATGGATCCGTATCTTGTATTTAAGAGCGAATATATTGGTTATTTGGTTATTTGGATGTTTCAGATAGGAAAATCATTGTTCTTGTCTTGGATAGGTATACAGTGGAGGGATCATAATGTTTGCAGATTATGCTAAGATATTTATTAAATCCGGTAAAGGCGGAGATGGTCATGTTAGCTTCCGTCGGGAACTTTTTGTCCCGGACGGCGGTCCGGACGGCGGTGACGGCGGCAAGGGCGGTGATATTATCTTTGAAGTAGATAAAGGTCTCAATACACTGACAGATTATCGACATGTCCGCAAATATGTAGCAAAAGATGGAGAATCGGGACAGAAAAGACGCTGCCATGGAGCCAATGCCCAGGATCTTGTTTTGAAAGTTCCCGAAGGAACGGTTATCAAAGAAGCCGAATCCGGTAAAGTAATTGCAGATATGTCCGGTGATAATCAGAGAGAAGTGATTTTGAAAGGCGGTCGGGGAGGTCTTGGAAATCAGCATTATGCGACATCCACCATGCAGGCTCCCAAATATGCTCAGCCTGGAAAACCTGGACAGGAGCTTTGGGTTACTTTGGAATTGAAAGTGATTGCCGATGTTGGTTTGCTTGGCTATCCCAATGTTGGAAAATCTACTCTTCTTTCGCATGTAACCAATGCGAAACCCAAGATTGCAAATTATCATTTTACTACCATCCATCCTAATTTGGGTGTTGTTGAACTTGGCGGCGGACAGGGATTTGTTATTGCTGATATTCCTGGATTGATTGATGGTGCTGCTGACGGAGTCGGTCTGGGACATAATTTCCTTCGTCATATTGAGAGAACACGAATGCTGATTCATCTGGTGGATGCTGCCGGTACCGAAGGCCGCGATCCCATTGAAGATATTCGTGCCATTAATAAAGAATTGGCTCAGTATAATCCGGAGCTGGCAAAGGTTCCTCAGGTAATTGCAGCCAACAAGGTTGACGTTATTTACGGAGATGAAGATCCGATTCAGCACTTGAAAGATACCTTTGAACCAGAGGGATACAAAGTATTCCCGATTTCTGCCGTAACCGGTCAGGGTTTGAAGGAACTGATGTATTATGTAAATGATTGTCTGAAAAAGCTGGATCAGAAGCCTGTCGTATTTGAAAAAGAATATGTACCCGAGCACAACATCGAAGAATTGCCTTACGACGTAACGAAAGATGGAGATATCTTTGTCGTAGAAGGTCCTCTGATCGAAAAAATGTTGGGATATACGAATTTGGAATCAGAAAAAGGATTCTTGTTCTTCCAGAATTTTCTGAAGGACAGAGGTATTCTGAATGAACTGGAAAGACAGGGCATTCAGGAAGGCGACACGGTTCGCATGTATGGACTTGTTTTCGATTATTACAAATAATGAGCTACCCGACAAATGGGCCTGACGTCGATTCTTTTGATATAAGAGTTCTGAAAGTACAGCCCGATGAAACAAAGGAATCCGGAGCTATAGAAATCCTAAGGATTGTATAGATTGTATAAATTCCGGAGCAGCGATAAGGAGATATATCATGACAAGCAAACAGAGAAGTTATCTGATGAAATTAGCTTCCAGCATCGATCCTATTCTTCAGATTGGAAAATCCAGTCTAACTCCCGAGATTGTTCAATCTGTGGATGAAGCTCTGGAAGCTCGGGAATTGATAAAGATTCATATTTTAAAAAACTGTTTTGATGACGGAAATGAACTGGCAAACACTTTGGCGGAGCGTACCCGTTCTTCCGTAGTAAAAGTGATCGGCCGAATGATTATTTTGTATCGGGAATCCAAAACAAAGAAGAAAATTCTTCTTCCCTAATAACAGAAAAGAAGCATCTTGCAGGAGGATCTGGAAGTGAAAATCGGTATTCTTGGAGGAACATTTGATCCGATTCATAAGGCACATCTGGAAATAGGGCATCAGGCACTGGAATATTTTCAATTGGATCAGGTATGGTTTATGCCGGCTGGGAATTCTTATTTTAAAACGGTTCTCGGAGGCAGTCGTGTCACGGATGCTTATTATCGTGCAGCCATGGTAAAGCTTGCTATTCAGGGAGAAAGCAGATTTCATTTCTCTGATATGGAATTGATTCGTGAGGGATACACATACACTTCGGATACTCTGTTGGAACTGAAACATCACAATCCGGATGCAGAATTATATTTTATTATTGGAGCAGATTCTCTTCACACGATGAAAAACTGGTATGCGCCGGAAGTGATTTTTCATAATGCTTCCATTATTGTTGCCGGCCGGAGCAACCAGATCTCAGAGGAAGTAAAGCAGAAGGATCGGGAATATCTGGTAAATCGATATGATGCACAAATCGAGTTCATGGAGCTGGATCATCTGGATGTTTCCTCCAGTCAAATCAGAATGGAAATTCAACATGGGATTTTTCCTCATCCCATGCTTCCGGACTCGATCAATCAGTATTTGGAACAGCATCTTCTTTATCGAAATCCGCTGACAGAAGAGGAAATCATGGAGGTTCTGCAGAAGAAACTGAAGCCGTCTCGCTACCGTCATACTTTAGGTGTGGCAGATACGGCTGAAAAAATGGCGCGCTGTTATGGAACTGTCAAACCGGAACAGGCTCATCTGGCAGGAATCCTTCATGATTGCGGCAAAAATGAAGGAACTGCTATCACCCACGGCCCTGTGGGTGCCCGTATTGCCAGAGAAGAGTTTGGAATCACAGATGAAGAAATTCTCGGTGCGATTCGCTGGCATACCACGGGAAAACCGGGCATGAGTGATTTGGAAAAGATTATTTTTATAGCGGATTATATTGAACCGGGAAGAGATCAGGCTCCCAGGCTGAATGAACTTCGCAAAATGGCTTATATAGATCTTGATCAAACCATGGTTTGGATTTTGGAAGATACGTTATCTTATCTTAAAAATATCGGTACCAATATTGATAAAAGTACGATACAAACTTACAATTATTATTGCAGCCGCATACCTTCGGTTAAGAAATAACCTCATTTTAAATGGAAGTGAGATACTATATTGGTATTTTCATCAATCGTCGATGGAAAAAGAGTAGGGAAAGAAGGAGATCATAAATGGATCAGGCAAAAAAGATTTTAGCAGAGGCATACAGTGCACTGGATGAAAAGCAGGGCAGAGATATCACTATGATTGACATTGCCGACGTTTCCAGTATTGCAGACTATTATATCATTACGAATGGAGATAATCCGAACCATGTCCAGGCTCTTGTAGAGAATGTTCAGGAAAAGCTCCATAAAGCAGGGTTCAGCTGCCGATCCCTGGAAGGTTTTCGAACCGCCAGCTGGGTTTTGATGGACTATGGTGATGTAGTTGTCAATGTTTTTTCCAGAGATGATCGTCGTTGGTTCGATCTGGAAAGAATCTGGAGAGATGGAAAGTTTCTGGATAAAGACGATATGAAAAGAATTACAGAATAAGAAATGGAAAGCCTGCTGATGGGATCGAACAATATCAGCAGGCTTTATATTTGCAGTTGGAAGAAACGGCTGTCAGCAGATTCCGTTGGTGTTCCTTCCAGCTATTGGATTTTTGTGCGGATCAGACCGATGACTTTACCGAGAATTTCACAGCTGGGTACCAGAATCGGATCCATGCTGTCATTTTCAGGTTGAAGACGAATATGATCGTTTTCACGGTAAAAACGCTTTACGGTAGCGGAATCTTCAATCAAAGCAACGATCACTTCACCGTTATTGGCCGTGGATTGTTTCTCAACTAAAACAAGATCCTGATTAAAAATTCCCATGTTAATCATGCTGTCACCTTTTACGCGAAGCATGAACATCTCATTTTTAGGAAGCTGATCGGCAGGGAAGGGATAAAAATCTTCGATATTTTCCGTTGCCAGAATCGGTTCTCCGGCAGCTACCTGCCCAACAATCGGTACACGTACAATATCACCGTGGTAAATACCAAATTCATCATCTACGATCTCAATGGCACGTGGTTTCGTAGGATCCCGGCGTATGTAGCCGTTGCGTTCCAATGTCTCAAGATGGGAATGAACACTGGATGTGGATTTCAAATTGACCGCTTCGCAAATTTCACGTACGGCGGGCGGGTATCCCTTCTTCAGAATACAGTCACGGATAAATTCCAGAATTTGCTTCTGTTTCTCAGTAATTCTATTCTCAGTCATGTATCATTTCTCCATTCTATAATCATAATTCCATCAAATGAGTCAAGGGACAAATGGACATAAAATACATACTTGATTTATATCTATTTGTCTCGCCAAACATGAGAAAGCAGCCATTTTTCGCAGAAAAATGAGCGAATTTCGAATGTTTGAGTCGATTTTGAGAGTGTAAAGCACGAAAAAAATCGACTTGAGGCTCATTTATCGGGTGACTCATCAAATGATGTTGGGGTCAAAAGGATTTGAATCCATGATATAAAAGGTTTTCCGATTTGTTGATCAGATTCAGTTAATTGATCTTTTGATTTCCTTTTCGGACATTATAACATAGGCGAATTGAAATTGCAAACAAATGTTCTGCGAAAGTATGTTTGGTATGATTTGCAAAAGTATGTTTTATTATTCTACGTATATAAATTTTTCTGATCTTGTTCCTTTTCTATTATATGTCGATGAAATACACAAGGTTTCCCATAAAAAGAACGGAAATCGTTCAAAGAAGAGAGGCTATGTCGAATTCTTTTCGTGTATTTGCTACATAACTTGGATTCGTTGTAAATAATTATAACTAGATGATGAAAATGCAAACAAATGGCGATCGAAAATATGTTCGAATTTTGTTGACAAACGTATGTTCGTATATTATAATGTCAATATAAAGAACGAATGTTCGATTTGTTGTTTGTTCATTCAAGCAGTGATGGGAGGACATAAAATGAGAAGAAGAAAATTTCAAAAAAGACTGATGATTATCGTTCTTGTTCTGTTTGCAGTAGGCGGAATTCGGGTTCAGGCAATGGCTTCCGATAATTTATCCGGAATCAATCCTCGTAGCTATGCCTCCCGTCAAATTCAGCGCGGCGATACGCTTTGGTCCATCGCAGAAGAATGCATTGGCAGCGACGATGTTAAGGATATTCAGGAATGTGTAGAGGAATTAAAGTCGATTAACCATATTGTAAATGACAGAAATTTAAAAGCTGGTGCGTATCTCACTGTGTATTATGAGACGTCACGGGAGTATTCTGCAAAATAGACGAACTACGGACAGAATAGAAGACTTACTGGGAAAAGTTTGGGATAACCGGTTATGAATGGATCTCATTTCGGAAATTAAGAAAGACAGGGCTTCCTGTCTTTTTTAATTTCCGGATTTGACGTTACAGATTATGTGAATGAGAAGCTGAGCTGGTAACATAGCTTATGCCTTGGAAAATAATCGGACTCCAGAAATGGTGGGAAAAATAAGGAAAGCGTCTATCAGAGGATGAAATCCTGATCACCCTGGTAAGCGCTTTCTTTGTTCTTTTGGGATTGCAATAAGACTGGTACATGATTGGCCTGCAGCAGATCATATTTCAAGTAACAATAATTACAATAAAAATGAGACTACGGCACCTTCCACTGCCGCGTTATGGTTTTTCTCTTAACTGAACCTTATTGCGGGCGTTTCGGCGCCGATCTTCCTCCAGGGCAGCATAATGACGACGCGTCGTATTTACATCAGAATGGCCAAGAACATCAGCTACCAGATAAATATCACCGGTTTCCCGGTAAAGACTTGTACCGTAGGTGCTTCGCAATTTATGGGGAGTGATCCTTTTTAATGAAGTTACCGTACGGGCGTATTTCTTAACCATGTTCTCAACACTGCGGACACTGATCCTTTTTTTCTGAAGAGAAAGGAAAAAAGCATTTTCATTATTGTCAGCAGGAATGATTTTTTTTCTTTCTTCGGCGTAGAAGAGAAGTGCTTCTTCCACTTCGTCACCAAAATAGACGATTACATTTTTTCCTCCTTTTCGTTGAATATGAATTCCGGAATTTTTGAAATCCACATCATCCATATCGAGTCCGACACATTCAGATACACGGATGCCGGTGCCAAGCATCAGGGTTAAAATTGCCAGGTCTCTGACTTTTGTTTTTTCGTGGTAATATTTTTGTCTGTCAGTGAGTTTGTCTCCGGATTCCACTTCATCCAGCAGGAGAGCAATTTCATCCACATCCAGGCGAACAATTTCTTTTTCATGGAGTTTGGGAAGAGTAATCAGTGCAGCCGGATTTGTCTGAATCAATTCCTTGCAGAAATAGTAATGGTAAAAGGATTTTAAGGAAGAGATTTTTCTTTTTATTCCCAATTCTGTGTTCATCCGATCCATGGAAAGGTTTTCCGTATCGTCGGAGGCCCCGGAACTGCCGGTACGATAGTATCGAAGATATTCCATATATTTTTCCAGATCAATGGCTTTGATCTGATCCAGCATGGTGACGGTTATGTCGGAGAAAGAAAGATTAAGGAACGCAGGATGATTTTCCTGCAGATAATGGAAGAAAACCTGAAGGTCATAAGCATAGGCAATCCTTGTTCTGGAGGCTGTGGTTGGCTCAATGCCGCGGAAAAAATCTGTCACAAAGGGAGGCAATCCCTGAATCAATTCTCTTAATTTGCATATATTGTTGATGTCCATTTGTTCGTGATAGCTTCTTTTACCCATTAGCGGCTCCTTTCCGGCCAATCGCCAATATTGCCATGGATGATGGCATGAAACATTCTGTCTTTTGCACCGTGATTTTCTCTGTTAATCTGATGAATTAATTGTTTCATATATTCCCGACGTGTAAAGCCGTCGGCAGGACAGGGATTTTTGAAAATAGGAAGCTGATATTTGTTGCGAAATCCGATGATATCAGCCTCATCGATATACATCAGCGGTCTTATGACGTCGATATTCGTATTGTCCAGATGGGTTACAGGTGGAAAGGCGTAGAAAGTACCTTCATATACCAAAGACATCATCATGGTTTCCACCATATCATCCTTATGATGTCCGTAGGCGACCTTATTGCAGCCCAGCTGCAGAGCTGCTTCATTTAAAGCACCTTTCCGCAATTTTGCGCACAGAGAACAGGGATTCGTTTCCTGACGGTGCTGAAATACGATTTCATTAATTTGAGTGGAAATAATGGTAAGAGGTACATCCAGGTTACGGCAAAGATCCTGAATTGGTGCTATATGATCCTGAAATTCTGAAAAACCAAGATCAACGATAATCGCATTCAGAGTAAATGGAATGGGATAAAATCGGCGCAGACCAGCCAGTGCGTACAGTAAAGTTAAACTGTCTTTACCGCCGGAAATGCCAACTGCAATATGATCATTGGTGTTAATCATATGATAATCATCAATGGCTTGTCTTGTGTAACTATATAATTTTTGGAGCTTCATTGTTTATTTGTCCTTTATGGTTGTTTATATTTATGGTAAGCAAAGTATTATTTAAATAAATCAAACGTATGGTTTTATTTCCTTGGTTCTGCAAATCTATTTGTCATTGCCTCATTATATGGATCATTCATTTATAAGAATCGGTTAATAGCCATTCTACAATAAGATTATAAGGATTTCATAGATTTTTGTCAATAACTATTCGTTAAACAAGTGTTTCGCGAATAGTTATATATCTGACTCTCATGTTTACTTTTTTATTTACATTAGCAATTAACCATGGTAGAATATATAGAATATGTCCGAACATATTGGATTACACAGTAAGAAAGAATTATCTCAGAAAGATCAGAATCAACAGATATGGCTAGTCTCTGTGGGAATCCATTTTCAAAAGTTAAGAATGCAGTTATCAATCACTTTCATTTTTGAAATTTTCGGGCATGACATAATAGCGCCAGGCACCTTGTGGTACGTGAAATGTTTTACTCAGAGGTTAACGAGGAAATTGAGTGATCGAAGTATTCGGCGGATGCTCAATCGCTGATCCGGCTGCGTATTCCTGAAGAAATATGCTGGCAACAGCAAAACAAACTTGAGGAAACCGGGAAAACTATTTAAAGGAGTTATATAAACATGTGTGGAATTATTGGTTACACAGGACCGCTGCAGGCCAGAGGAATTGTATTGCTTGGACTTTCTCAGCTGGAATATCGTGGATATGACAGTGCCGGATTGGCTCTCTTTACGGAGGATAATAAGATCTATCTTCAAAAAAAGGTTGGTCAGGTTTCTGAGTTGGAAAAAAACTGCGATAAAAGCATAAAATCCCATTGTGGTATCGGTCATACCAGATGGGCTACCCATGGTGGTGTTACAGATGCTAATGCCCATCCTCATATGGTAGGCAGCGTAACTCTGCTTCACAATGGAATTATTGAGAATTATCATACGATTCAGAAACAGTACGGCTTTGAAGGTCTTACAACTTCAGAAACAGATACAGAGGTTGCTGCACAGCTTATCAACTATTACTATCAGGAATATCAGGATCCATATCTTGCCATTAGAAAATCCATCGATATCATTGAAGGATCTTTTGCATTCTGTATTATGTTTAATGATATTCCCGGCAAGATTTTCGCTGTAAGAAATGTAAGTCCTATGGTAGCTTCTGCCACCGAACAGGGATCTTTTATTGCTTCGGATGTTACAGCATTGATTCCCTATACCCGTTCCTATTTTGTTGTTCCGGAGTATCACATTCTTACTTTGACGGACACTGCCATTGAAATGGAGGACATGAAGGGAAATCGGGTGGAACCGGAATTGATGGAGGTTTCCTGGGATGTTGAGGCAGCTCAGAAAAATGGCTATCCCCACTTTATGCTGAAAGAAATCTATGAACAGCCGGAAGTTTTTCAGAAGACGGTATTGCCTCGTCTTCTTGGGGGAATTCCTGATTTCTCAGCAGAGGGAATTCCGGACAGCATTCTGGAAGAATGTAAACAGATTCAGATTGTTGCCTGCGGAACGGCCATGTATGCAGGTATGGTTGGCCGTGCCATTATTGAACAGAAATTGAGAATTCCGGTGACGGTAAGTGTTGCTTCTGAATTTCGATATGATACACCCCTGATTGATGAGCATACTCTTGTTATTGTAATTTCTCAGTCGGGCGAAACCATCGATACATTGGCTGCACTTCGTCTTGCAAAGACCTGTGGTGCAAAAGTACTTTCTATTGTTAATGTCAAGGGCTCCACCATTGCCAGAGAAAGCGATTATG
Source organism: Clostridiales bacterium (assembly GCA_029007785.1). Taxonomy (GTDB): domain Bacteria; phylum Bacillota; class Clostridia; order Lachnospirales; family Lachnospiraceae; genus UBA3305. The sequence continues at coordinate 32,590 of JAQXIM010000130.1, forward strand.
TTCTCTATACACATGCAGGTCCTGAGATTGCAGTTGCCAGCACAAAGGCTTATATGGTCCAATTAGCCGTTTTGTATTTGATAACGGGCAGAATGATGTATGTCAGAAAAAAAGCCTCAGATGAGGAAATACGCGAGTTTACAAGCAATCTCCTCTCTTCCACTGACACCATTCAGCATATGCTGGATACGATTTCTCAGAAAGTACGTACCCAGGCTGAGAAAATTGCTTTCTCAACAGATGCGTTTTTTATCGGACGCGGACTGGATTATGCTTTTTCCCTGGAAGGTGCTCTTAAGATGAAAGAGATTTCTTACATCCATGCAGAGGCCTATGCAGCCGGAGAACTGAAGCATGGTACCATTGCTCTGATTGAGGAAAATGTTCCTGTCGTTGCTCTGGCTACTCAGGATCATGTTTTTAATAAAACGATTTCAAATATTCGTGAAGTGAAGGCCAGAGGTGCTTATGTCATTTTGATTACAAAAGAAGGCGTCTCTGTTTCGGATGATGTATGCGATATCCATTTTGAGGTTCCGGTAAAAGATGATTGCTTCTCCGTATTCCCTTGTGCTGTTGTTCTTCAGATGCTTGCATATTATACGGCCTATGCCAAAGGTTATGATATGGACAAACCCAGAAATCTGGCAAAATCGGTAACGGTGGAATAATTGGCTGGATTTTACTATTGATAATAGCAGAAAAGCCTTCCGTATATCAGATTTTGGTATACGGAAGGCTTTTTATAAAAGAGTTTTTATTTAAAGCAGTCATGGAGAAAACATGACTGCTTTCTCCATGAAGGTATTCACCGTTCTGTTTTTTTAATGACGAATGCGATTATCATTACTTAAGAGATAAAAAATGAAGAATCATATTTACGCAGCCGTCGATTCCCAAAACGCTGCTGTTCATGGTAAGATCGTATGTACTTGCTACTCCCCATTTTTTATTGGAATAATAGTTATAGTAGTTTGCTCTTCTCTTATCCGTTTTTGTAATCAGATCCAAGGCTTTATCTTTTGTAAGGTGGAATTCCTCAGCTACACGATTCACTTTATCTTCCAGGTTACCGCAAATAAAAATATTGGTAACATTCTGAAAGCTTTCCAAAGCGTAATCAGCGCATCTTCCAACAATGACGCAGGATTCCTGGCGGGCAAGATTCTGAATGGATTCAAACTGCGCGAGAAATACTTTTTGATTTAAAGGCATTTCGACATAGCCTCCTACTCCCTGATAGCCGGAAGAATGGTCTAAAACCAGGTTATAGAAAAAGCTGTTGATCGGTTTCTCATCATGTGTCTCAAATATTTCTGCGGACAAGCCGCTTTCTTTTGATGCAATGGCGAGAAGTTCTTTGTCATAACACTGAATTCCAAGTTCTGCTGCCAGTTTCTTACCGATCAGCTTTCCGCCGCTTCCAAACTCACGTCCAATAGTAATAATTCGATTTTGCATAAATATGACAACCTCCTTATAGGAAATGCATTCAGCCTTTCCCTAAATCCGTTCCATGAGTAGTGGATCTCGGGTTAATCATGGATAATATTCCTTTGATTATTTGACTTGTTTTCGCATTTATTATAATGCATAATGTGAAACAATACAATGAAAAATCGAACAATTATGGAAAAATTTACAAAGCTAATGGTAATACTATATTTTGACAGCATTTTTAACTATTTCACAAACAAGTCCTAATTCAAAATATCCAGCAGGTGCCGGAAATACTCCGGCAAAGGTGCTTCACATTCCAGGTATTCGCCGGTTCGGGGATGTACCAGACCTAAAACCTTTGCATGAAGGGTCTGGCCCTGAAGATGGTATTTATTCGGAATATTTCCATAGAGCGTATCACCAAGCAGAGGATGATGAATCTGAGTCATATGGACACGGATTTGATGGGTTCGACCGGTTTCCAGCTGACATTCAATATAAGTATAATTTTGGAAGCGTTTCAGTACACGATAATGAGTCACTGCACGTTTTCCATTTATCATATCTCTGGCCATTTTTAAGCGATTATTCTTGGATCGGCCGATGGGGAAATCAACAGTGCCCTCCTCTTCCTGAATCACACCATGAACAATAGCATGATACTTACGGGTAATGGAATGATCGGCAAGCTGTGCAGCAACCTGGGTATGGGTAAAGTCATTTTTGCAGACAACCAGAACGCCAGTCGTATCCATATCGATTCGATGAACAATACCTGGGCGTAAAACACCGTTGATACCGGACAGATCATTTCCACAATGAGCCATTAATCCGTTGACCAAGGTGCCGGTGGAGTGTCCTGCAGCAGGATGAACAACCATCCCCTTGGGTTTATTCACGAAAATCAGATCGGAATCTTCGTATAAAATATCCAAATTCATGGGTTCAGCAATGATATTCAGAGGATCCGGATCGGGAATCGTTGCTTCTATCTGATCAAGGGAATGGCATTTGTAATTAGGTTTCACTTCTTTTTGATTAACAAGAATTTGTCCGTTTCGGATCAGTTTCTGCAGATACGAGCGGGAATAACCATCCAGATAGCCTGCGAGGCAAGCATCCAGTCTGCTTCCTTCCTGATCGGAATCGACAATCATATTCCAGTGTTCCATTATTTCCTGATATCTCCTTTTTCACGTTCATTGATGAGTATCTAATCCACTAATGATGAATAAGAATTGGATATCCTGCTTCTTTTACAGAATTCCCTGAAGATCATCCTCTTTGTAAATGAAGAGAATAAGGATCAGAAAAAGGGCACAGGATAAGGTGATATAGCAATCTGCCACATTAAATACCGGAAAATCAATCAGCTTAAAATACATGAAATCGACAACATAACCAAGGCGAACCCGGTCCAGGAAATTACCCAGAGTACCGGAAATCAGAAGAATGCAGACGACATTGAATGGTCTGAATTTTTTGTCATTGGGAATCCGAAATAAATACAGCCAGACAACGGCAACCAAAACAAGGCCGGTTAGAATCATAAAAAGAAGTTGTTTTTGCTGAAGTATACCAAAGGCTGCTCCCTGATTGATGGTATAGGTGAATTCAAATACCCCGTCAAGAATCACAAAAGATGAATGATCTTTCAGAATCTTTACTGCTGAAAATTTTGTACCCTGATCTATGGCGATGAGCAATATGATACTGATCAAAGCGATAAGGATTGTCTTTATGTTCTTTTTCATAATACCCTCCGAAATTTATTGGTTATCATATGTCTAAAAAAGCTATCGTCGGGAGAGTTCTCCACGAAACGATAGCTTTTGTACACTAAGCATGACAGCAGGCAGGATACATATCCTGACCTGATGTACGGATCATCAGATATCAAGATTTAATGCAGATAAATCCTGGCTGCCTTCGATGGAATCCTGGAAATCACCGGTCAGACCGATGGACTGAGGTGATACAATAAAAATATACTTGGAAATCTTCTGCAGATTTCCGTTAATGGAATAAACGGCACCAGAAGTAAAGTCAATAATTCTCTGAGCCAGATCAACATGCACACCTTCCATGTTAATAACTACGGCACGGCCGCTGAGAAGAACATCACATACTTCACGAGCGTCATCCAAGGTAGAGGGCTTAATCATACATACCTCCATACTATTGACACGACTTTTCATAGAAACAACATTAGAAGCGTTAGGTCGTTTTGTTTTAGCGACTCTCTCCTTTTCTGAATAATCGGTATGTTTCATATGCTGAGGCTGTTCGTTCATTTCCGGTTCGGATTTTTTTCGGAAAGACCGGCGGGGAGCTTCCTCCTCTTCCATATCAAATTCATCATCCTCATAGTCATCGTCTTCGTATAATTTCATAGAGTTCAAAAACTTATCTAAAATATTTGCCATTATAAATCTCCCTGCTCAGATTTTAAGTGTACGTATTGAAACTGTAACACCTTTACTAATCTATTATCTACAATTTTGTGTGGGATGTCAACACTACTTTGTCATTTTCTGCGAAAGAAAACGGTATTTGTCGTTGCATTTTATATATATCTATAGGTGAATACCCATTGAAAGTCTGTCATGAAGCCGATTTTTCACAACATAAAACATTTAGTAAATCAGTTCGCCTTCTTCAAAATGACTGCCGTTCAGAAGAATGTGATCATAAACAGAAAGGCCATATTCCTGGCCGGAAGCAACAACATAGTAGTCCTCAGTTGCCAGAAGAATATCAATTTGTTTGAATACGGTATAGCCTTTATTAACGGAATAAACTCCTTTTAGATCAGCAGTGCTTCCGATGGTAAAGGTTTGAGATGTTGTTTTCGTTTGTCCTGACGATTCTGAGTCATTCCCATCCTTGTTATCCGATTCAGGTTTTAATAGAATGACACCTGCATCAACATCGTCTTTGGCTGCATAATAATAATTATCGTCTTCTGCATAGATGGCAGGCGAAATAAACTCAGCTTTCGTTCCTTCTGCAGTGTAAACTTCACGAATAAATCCGGTTTTTGAATCATTGCCGCCAATTGTACCAAATTCCAAAGGTATCGTATAGAATTCTTTCGTAACTAAAGAGGAGGTAGGAATCTTCAAGCCGGAAACATTTAAGCTTGCCTGCTTTGATTTCTTTAGTGTGACAGACGTATAACGACGATCCGCCAACTGAATCATATATTTAGACAGAGTGCATTTTCCTAATACCTGACCGTCACTGGTCTTTATCAGAGAGAAATCTGCAGTAACTTCCAAATTGACATCATTAAAATGAAGAACTGCAGTTTTTTCATCAGCCATATCTGCCTGATCTTTTTCCGAAAGGGGCAGATAAACGTTCCAGGTTTCCGATGTTATGGTTTTGTATACGGGAGCATCTTTTTCCAAAAGAGAACCGGAAGATATCGCATTGGCTTTATAATTCTGGGAAGGAAAATAATCCGAAGTCAATTTATCCTCTGTCAATGACTCCATGCCATCGGTATAGTATTCGACAATACCGCTGTTTACAGATTCCACAGTACTGAGATATTTGGTATCGATTCCAAGATTCTCCAATTCTTCAAGGGTACTGGTACCAAGATAACTCAACAGTTGATTTTCCAATTGGAATTTTAAATCGTAAATCCGATGGAAGGAACCGGATTGATAAGATGAGGTATAAACAGTCAGTTTTTTCTTGAGAGCATCTAATTGTTCATTGCTCAAAGTACTGTCACCTGACGTTCCTGAATTTACCAGATTGGTATATGCGCCATTTTCATCAATAGAGTAAATGACATCACCGACCGCTGCACGGTTACCTTCTCGAATATAGAAATTAATATAGCCAGCTTTTGGGGCGGTATAAACTTCTTCCTGACGAAGAATTAATCCATCGTAGGTACTATCGTGAATGGCAGAACTGATTTCTCCTACCTCATAAATCTGAACCCTATCTTTCGTCAAATATATGGCTACATTATAGGCCAGGTATAAGAAAAAGATAAAAAAGACAATCATACCGATATTCAGATTAATGGGACGTCGATATCGTATGACTTTTGGATTCTTGTTTGCCATGGAATCTCCTTTCATGGAATTTTTTTCCTGTTATAAAAAATGAAATCGGATGCATAATAAGGAAAGAACGAAATAAGGAGGTTTCTTATGAAATATCTGGATTATATTGTTCTTACCATTGGGATCATAGGAGCAATCAATTGGGGGTTGGTAGGAATATTTCAATGGGATTTGGTTGCATTTCTTTTCGGAACCATGAGTTGGTTTACCAGACTGATTTATATTCTGGTAGGTCTTTCCGGTCTTTACTTTATCAGTTATTTCGGAAGAATCTCACAGGGAATGGAAGAATAAAACAGGAAACGGGCGCCTGGATCAACCAAGGCGCCCCATTTTCCATGCGAGTTTATCCTCGTATTATAATGCAAGAATCGATTTTGCCTGAGCATTGGCGGGCAGATTCTCATTATCTTCAGAAACGCTGAGAACGAAAGTAACTCCGAATTTATCGCCGACAGCAGTCAGATCATCAATTGCCTTTTCAATGTCACTTCCTTCAAGGCAAGCCAGCTTCAGGAAGCTGTCCAAATATACTTCTTCCAGATCATGATCCTGGGAAATGATACCACAAAGGAATCCAAGGAAAGCACTATAATTTGAAATAGGGAACTGAGAAACATCAATGAGTCTAACTTTGTTGTTCAATTCATACATATGCTTCGTGTTCTTGTCCAAATAAACAATTGTTCCATGAGCTTCCTTAATAGAAGCATTAACCTTGTCCAGAAGATATTTAGTTTTTCCTTTTCCTTTTTTACCTGAAATAATCTGAACCATACCTGTCTCCTCCTTGAGTTAAATATCTAATTTTTAATAAAATAGATGCATTGTTATGAAATTAAAATGCGAACCGTACAATTTTCTGTCCGGTTGTGAAATATTACATTCATTATAGTATAAAACAGCAAAAAGCACAAGAAGAATTAGTTATTATTTTGCCGAATTTTCGCTGAATTCATTGAAATATAACATTTCTATGATGCGATTCTATGATGTTGTGGTCAATCGATCCAAGTGTCTTTATTTGAAAATCATTTCGTTTCCTGGCAGCCTCTGATAAATGCTGGAGATTACCATTCAATGGCATTCTCATCGACTCGCTGTAAAGCCACATTCATAACTAACCCCATACCAATGAACAAACTCAGCAAAGAGCTGATTCCGGCACTGATAAAAGGAAGGGGCAGTCCTGTATTGGGAAGAAGGTGGGTTGCAACACCGATATTAACAAAGGACTGGAATGCAATCAGGGATGCCATTCCGACGCAAATCAGTCGTCCCGCCTTATCTCGGGCTTTGGATGCGATTCTCAGACACAGCATGATCAATATCAGCAGAAGTCCAATCACGATAATACTGCCGAGAAAGCCCAGTTCCTCTCCTATTACTGCGAAAATGAAATCGCAGTTTTCTTCTGAAAGAAAATTTCCGTTTTTAACAGACTCAAAACTGGTATTATTTAATCCTTTGCCAAAGAGCTGTCCTGATGCAATTGCCATAACAGAATTTTCCTGTTGGGTGTTATTTCCGGTGGATACATATTTATCCGGATACATCCAGGACAGGAGACGTCTGATCTGATAAAAATTTTCATACAGATAATTCTGATAACGAATGATAAAAAACATTCCGACTGCTGCTAAAGGAATAATAATCAAAACCGCGGCTAATATCCATTTGTAACTGATGCCGGCGGTATACAGCATGGCTATGAAAATGAAGGTTACTACTAATGTGGTAGACAGATCAGGCTCTTTAAAAATTAAAAAGGCTGGGATCAGGAAAAAGAGTAAACCGCCAAAAACAATCAGTGGTTTATTAATCTTCCTTTCGTTTTTCCAGTAAAACCATGCCATAAACACAATCAGAGAAATCTTTGCAAACTCGGATGGCTGAATCTGGAATCCTATCTTTAGCCATCTTTGGGCACCGTGAGAGGCTACGCCAAGGGGCGTAAGAACCAGCAGTAAAAGTAAAATAACCATGACATAAATGACTGGTGCAAAGCGCAGAACAAAATGATAGTCTACGATAGTGAGGAAAAACATTACACACAGTCCCATAATAATTCCGCCAAGCTGTTTAATCATGGTTCCGTCATGATCCACATCATTTGCCATGGCACTGTTTAGAATAACAAGGCCAATGCCGCACAGAGCCAGGATACACAGAACCAGCTGATAACTGAAATACTTTCTTTTGTATAGTTGAAAACGAAACATGAAAGCAGTCGCTCCTTGTAAGAAAAACAATCCTATATCATTCTGTTTCAAGTGGTCCTTTGACAGGTCTTATAAACAGAAATTTAATGTTGAAATAGCCGGGAAAAAAGTCCTTTCCTTCGATCCGTCTTCAAAAACGGGACTTCTTCTCCAAGAATACGCCGAACAATATTCTGATAGGCCTGTCCGGGGAGACTGTTTCCCTGAACAAGTGGAGTTCCCTGATTTGTGGCAATTACGACGGCTTCATCATCCGGAATGACTCCGATCAGAGGAATGCCAAGAATCTCAACCACATCATCCGGTGACATCATATCACCCTGACGAACAAGGCTGGGGCGTAATCGATTCAATAAAAGATGAACATTACGGATTCCATTATCTTCCAGAAGACCCATGACTCTATCCGCATCTCGTATGGCTGAAACATCTGGTGTTGTTACAATAATTCCACGATCTGCAGATGCAATAGCACATTGAAAACCTTGTTCAATTCCGGCAGGAGAATCCAAGAGTATGAAATCATATTCCTTTCGAAGAGATTCCAGCAGCTTGGTTATTTGCCTGGGTGAAACGGAGGATTTGTCTCTGGTCTGTGCCGTAGGAAGAAGATAGAGATTCGGTTGTACTTTGTCTCGAATCACTGCCTGTTTGATCCGACAGTTTCCTTCTATAACATCCACAAGATTATATACGATACGATTTTCCAGGCCAAGTACAACATCGAGATTTCGAAGTCCTGTGTCAATATCAATTAACAGAACCTTTTTATCCATCATGGCAAGACCCATACCAATATTCGCGGTGGTTGTTGTTTTGCCTACTCCACCTTTTCCGGAAGTGATTACAATTACTTCTCCCATAGCTATGCCTCCTTCAGATGATGATCTCAGGATTTCGTCGGTGTCAAACGAAACGATGCCATCCAGTTAAAATCAATTGTATTCAGGCTGCATTTCATGGAATGCATACCATTAATCATCAGAAACAGTTCCGGAACTGGTATTTGCTGTTCCTCCAAGAATATCATTGAGAGTAGTCATGCCGTAAAGCAATTCCATGGAGGAGTTGGCTAATCGACATGAATAGGTGGAGGAGAATCCATAAGGGATTGTAACAGCGATGGCATATTCCGGGTTATCATAAGGAGCATATCCAACAAAGGTTGCGTGATTTGGACGCATCTTGTTTTCCTCTGCTGTACCGGTTTTACCGGCAATTTTTAATGAAGATGTAAATTCTGATCGATGATCACCCTGGGCAACTACCCGGTACATACCTTTGTGTACAATGTCCCAGGTACTCAGGGAAATATCCGCAGTGCTTACAATGTCAGAATGAAATTCTTTCGTTACCTTACCACTGATATCAGTAATTCGATCCAATAATGTCAAATCATATACTGTACCGGATGTGGCAAGAGTTGCCGCATATCGAGCCAGCTGGACATTTGTGTAGGCATGGGTACCTTGACCGATTGCGGAGGGAATCGGAGCTGAATCAGAGACCTTGGGCTCCATTTCAGTTACCTCTGCCCCGGATTTTTCGGAAAGACCTACCATGGCAGAATACTTTTGAATCATACTGACACCCTGTGATTCAGAGTAGTTGTCCTGGCTGTCCAGACTGAGCTGAAATCCGACTTCACTGAAAAATACGTTACAGGATTTCTGAATGGCTGATTCCACATCAAGATATCCATGGTATCCCGTACAAGCAAGTTTTAATCCCTGTTTGGTGAAAATACCGTCGCAGAATATGGTCTGCGAGGAATCCAGAATATTTTCCTCCAAACCGGCAATGGTTGATACCAGTTTGAATGCCGAACCGGGGGCTGTTCTTGTCTGAGCTGCACTGCTGTAAAGAGGATGAGCCAGATCATTAGACAGGCTGTAATAGTAGGATGAATCGGAAATCCGATTATTGTCATAGCCAGGATAGGATACAATGGCTTTGATTGTACCTGTTTTAGAATCTACAATCGTTACGGCAGCAGAACAAGGATCCAACGCAAGCTGTGCCGGTGTAATTTCCAGATTTCGGATCTTTGTCTGCATAAATTGGTAGGCTGTGGCTGCGCTGCCGGTTTCCAGACTGGCAATGGCATTTTCATCCTTCTCCAGAATTCCCTGTTCAAAAAGAGCAAGACAGATATCACAGCCGCTTATCTGCTCCGCATGAATCAATTGCTCATATATTTTCTTAGTGAAATCAGAGTCGTTTCTAAGAAGTTCCAGGGTCTTTTTGACGAGAGCCTGATATGTTTCTTCGGCACTTGTATATTTTTCGTTGAGTTCCAGTTCGGCTGTATCGATCCAGGATTGGGATAGAGCATAACGAAGGAATTCTTCCAGGCTCATATCTTCATCTTTATGGTAAGCAATATACACATCGTCAGAAGTATTTACCTTTGATGTGATTAAAATACCATTGTCTTCCAGTGTGGAGTAGGTATAGGTCATATATGCCTGCATATCTTCCGATAAGTCCTGATAGGCACTGGGAGCTGCAGATGTCAGCTGAACAGACATCTGCTCCAGAACATCTTTCTGTTCCTGAGTGAATGTCTGATAAATGCGTTTCTCACAGGCACTGGCATTATCATCAGAAAAGGCATTCATATCTAGTATATTATTATTAATCAGCTGAAAATAGACTTCTTTTATGCCGATTTTTCTCTCGGAACTTTTCATGGTCGGGAGAATTGTTACATCTTCTGCTGACAGTTTATCGAGAATAATTCCGGCCAGCTGCTGTTCAATCAAATGATAGAGACCTACCTGGAGATCGGCATCGATGGTAAGATAGATATCTGAACCGGTAACAGCTGTTGTCTCACTGAGAACGGAAGTGATGTGACCTTCACTGTCAACATACATAACACGTTCTCCTTTTTCTCCCTGAAGGTCTGTTTCGCAGTAGCTTTCAATTCCGGTTTTTCCAATGATGTCACCGCTGCTGTAATTATTACCATTCTGGTTCAGTGATTCAATTTCTTCAGAAGAAGCTTTGCCTGTATATCCGATGATATGGGAAAAACAAACACTGTCCGTATATTCCCGGACATAGTCCTCCACCACCTCTACACCAAGAAGCTCAGTAGAATGTTCCAAAATATCCTGTACCGTTTTTGTACTGATATCTTCTGCAATGGTGGTAGGAACATATTTCTGATAACTGTTCATGGAAAGACCAAAACGGATATTAATTACTTTTAATGCATCTTCATCCGAAATATCATAAGTATCATTTTCTTTCCGGGAATACTTTCCGACACCATAATGGTTTTTCATATATTCAAATGCTTCCCTGGCAGTGGTTGATGCCGGTTTTGTCTCGGTAAAGTCATCAATGCTTTTAAACCCGTACATATCCCGCAGAAAACGAAGAAGGGTATTTCCTTCAACTGTATAGCGAAAATTTCCTTTTCTGTCGATAATAATGGGAATTTCACTGGTAAGAGTTTCATTATACTTGTCCAAAATTCTAACAAGCTGAAGCAGCATCACATTCTTTTCGTAGCCATTGGCGTAATCGCCATTGTCTGTAACCGTAACCACATAAACCAGCTTATTATAAGCCAGGAGTTTTCCGTTGCAGTCATAAATGTTGCCTCGGGTACTGGGAAGACTTACTGTCTTTTTTGTTGTTTGGGTGTATTCTTCCTGGGCCTGCTCTCCTTCCACGATCTGGAGTTGGAATAAATGGCCGATCAGGATGATAAACATGGCACAAAAAAGAAGCGTTAAGGGAAAAAGCCTGGATTTTATGACCTGTTTGCATTTATATCCCAGAAATTCAAGTATGTCTCTAAACAAATCTCTTCGCACTCCTCTTTTCAAAATTCTCAAATCTGGAATTCAGATTCAGGAAGAACTTATAAAGAACCAAAGTCAGAACCGCTGTATAGACAACCTCCGGAAGGATTACCTGTTCCACATAGGTAACAATTTGTAAACGTCTGTGAAGCAGGAAGCCAAATACATAAATATACAAATTATAGAGGAAGTCACTGAGTATACAGAGGAAAATAGGCATATTCAGGAATTCTTTGTAAAAAAGCTGTCCAAGTACTCCGTTCACGTAACCGATGATCAGATAGATCAGACCATAGTAACCGACGCAATCTCCAAAGCAGACATCCATCAGAAGTCCGCAGCACAGACCAAGAATCATTCCTTCTTTTTTACCTCGAATAAAACCAAAGGAAAATGTAACAATCAAAAGCAGATTTGGGGTGGCGTCAATGAGGGAAGAACAGGCAAATATATTATTCTGTAAGAGAAAAGAACACAGAACGATTGCCGTGTAAAATAGAAATCTTTTCACTCCGCATCCTCCTTATGGAAAATGATATTCTACACAAAGATTTATTCTTCGGGAACGTCATCATTTTCAGCCGTTACCTTCTGGGTTGTGATAATCAAAACCGTATCCAGGTGTGAAAAATCTACAACAGGAAGCAGGTAACCGGATTTTGTCAGATTGTTCGTGTCAACTTCCAGGCTGTCAGCATAGCCAATCAGAATTCCGGGAAGAAACAGATTACTGGTGTTGGAAGTTACAATCTTATCTCCATCCTGAATATCATCATCTTTTGCAATCTTGCTCAGTGCCAGCTTTCCTTCTTCATACAAGGTAAGATCACCGGTAACAATACATGCATCTTTGGAACGAAGGCCCATGGCACCAACATTCCGATTGTCATTGATAATCGTGCTGATGGTGGCTGTCGTATTGGTGACAGAAGTAACAATACCAACGAGTCCTCCATCGGCAATTACATTCATGTTCACCTCAATTCCGTCTTTGGCTCCTTTATCCACATGAATGGTTTTGTACCAGTTATCGGAATTTTTACCAATAATATGAGCACCTACCGTATCATAATCAGGATACTGATCGGCAAGATTAAGGAGAGACTGATATTGACTGAGTTCTGTGAGCTGAAGCTGATAACGGGTATTTTGTTCTGTCAGTTCTGCCAGCTGCTCTTTCAGACTTTCATTTTCATCCTGCACTTTTTTCAATTCCATGAGTTCTTCTGTCTGACCGAAAATAGCATGGCCAATGGTATTAAAACCTTTTTGCAGGGGCATCAGGACGGTATTGACACCACTTCTCAGCATATTATTGGAAGTGGTGCTTACCGAGGTGACAACAATCAGGATCAGGCAAACACCTGCCAACAGATAAAAAATATGGCGTGGTCTTATCTCAGGCCGGAGTCTTTTTTTCATTCAATATATCCTCGTTCTTTTAAACTTACGTATCGATGGTCTCCGATGATAATATGATCAATCAAAGGGATTTCCAGCAGTTGTCCTGCTTCAGCCATGCGGTTTGTCAAGACAAGATCCTCTCGGCTGGGAGTTGGATCACCACTGGGATGGTTATGAAGAAGTACCAAATAGACAGCCTGGTATTTCATGGCTTCAATAAAAACTTCTCTGGGAGTAATCAGGGAGGCATTGACCGTTCCTTTTGTGATAATGGAACAGTGAAGAAGCTTGTTCTTTGTATTGAAAAAAACAGCAGCCGTTACCTCCTGCTGAAGGTGACAGAGTTCTTCCATGTAATATGCAGCAATGGAAGAAGGGGAATAGAGACAAACATCATTCTCTGCATTCTGGCGGGAAATCCGCTTGGCCAGCTCGGCAATGCAGAGAAGCTGAATGGATTTTACCTTTCCAATGCCGCGAAACTGACAAAGCTCTTCCACTGTCATACCGGAAGCGATGGCACCAAGGCCGCCCCTCTCCTCCAGGTAATGAAGAAGACGGATCGCCAGATCCCTGGAATTTTCGCCGGGTGTGCCGCTTCGAAGAATAACAGCCAGAAGCTCCGCATCGCTCAGATAAGTCGTTCCAAAACGAAGACACTTTTCATAGGGACGTTCCGATTCCGGCAGCTCTTTCATGATGTTTCGATAATTCATAAATCCTCCTGGTCTCTCCCATGCTTCCCAGGAATTATAATTTTATCACAGCTGGAAACCTGAGTCCACCAATTTCTGTAAAGACATCAAAATTCCATATTTAGCATGATACCAGGTAATTCCCCCCTGAAAATATACGGTATAGGGAGGTCTTAATGGACCGTCTGCACTCAATTCAATGGAAGCACCCTGAATAAAAGCTCCAGCAGCCATGATGACATCGGAATCATAGCCAGGCATTGCCCAGGGTTCCGGCGTAACAAAACTGTCGACCGGTGCGGCAGCCTGAATGCCCTGACAGAATGCTTTCAACCCTTCTGCTGTCTTCATATCAATGGCCTGAATGATATCATAACGGGGAGCATCACCAGCCGGATGAACACGGAAGCCCAGACGTTCATAGAGTTTAGCGGCAAAGATGGCACCTTTTTCAGCAGACGCAGTAACGGTAGGAGCCAGGAAGAATCCCTGATAGAAAGACGGATTGGTTCCCAGATTCGCGCCTACTTCACGACCAAGTCCCGGTGAAGTGAGGCGTCTTGCCACACGTTCAACACATTCTGCGGTTCCGCAGATATACCCGCCGGCAGGAGCCAGACCGCCTCCGGGATTTTTGATCAGAGACCCTACAATCATATCAGCACCATAATCGGAAGGTTCTTTTGTTTCTACAAATTCACCGTAGCAGTTATCTACCATGCAGATAATATCCGGCTTGATCTGTTTCATAAATGCAATCAATTCTCCAATTTGTTTCGGAGACAGGGTCGGACGGGATGCATATCCCTTGGAACGCTGAATCGTTGCCATCCTGGTTTTTGGTTTGATGGCTTTTCGAATTCCTTCGTAATCGAAGCTGCCGTCGGGCAGGAGATCTACCTGAGAATAGGATACACCATACTCTTTCAGGGAACCTACGGAATCCCTGATTCCAATGACTTCTTCCAGGGTATCGTAAGGCTTCCCTACCGGGGAAAGAAGTTCATCGCCGGGACGGAGATTACCGGAAAGAGCCAGGTGAAGAGCATGAGTTCCGCAGGTGATCTGGGAACGTACCAGAGCATCCTCCGTGTGGAAGGTATCGGCATAAACCCGTTCCAGAGTGTCACGGCCGCTGTCATTATATCCATAACCGGTGGTAGCGGCAAAATGCATTTCACTCACCCGGTTCTTTCGCATGGCGGAAAGGACTTTCATCTGATTATACTCTGCAACTGCATCAATCTTTGCGAATCGAGGTGAGAGCTCTTCCAATACTTCTTCTCCCAATTTCAATACCTCGGGAGAAATTCCGCAGTCTTTATACATTTGATTAATGGTTTCATTAAGGTTCATTTTTACTACTCCTAATCTATTATGATAAATCGGCAGGACCGGCAGTCAATCCTTTTTCCCGACAAAGTTTTTCAATGTAATTCAGCATTTCATCCATGGTGGGATAGTCTTCCCAGTTCAGCCATGTTACATCCTTTTCCCGGTGGAACCAGGTAAGCTGCCTTTTTGCAAAGTGGCGGGTATCCCGCTTGATTTTATAGATGGCTTCTTCCAGAGATATTTCACCGTCCAGATATTCCAGAATTTCTTTATAACCCAATCCCTGCATGGATACCATCTGACGGTGATATCCCATTTCCCGGAGATTGCGTACTTCTTCCAGCAAACCGTTTTGCATCATAATATCTACCCGAAGGTCGATACGACGATAGAGTTCATCTCGTCTGCGGTTCAGTACAAGATATAGAAAATCATAGGGGGAAGTTCGTTCTCTTTCGATTTTGTTATGAACGGAAATCTTCTCACCGGTAAAGTGTTAGTATTCCAGGGCCCGAATAACTCGTTTGATATTGTTGGCATGGATTTCCCCGGCAGATTCCGGATCGACAAGAGCCAACTCCCTGTGGAGGACTTCCGGTCCTTCTTCCTTCGCACGGATTTCCAGGGATTCCCGGTAATCAGGGTCTCCTGCTGTTTCGGTAAAGTCGATATCGCGCAGCAGGGCCTGGACATAAAAACCCGTACCTCCTGCTACAATGGGAATCTTTCCATGGGACCAGATTTGCTGAATAGCATTTTTTGCAGCCCGCTGAAACTCCACAACATGAAATTCTTCCGAAGGATCGTAGCAGTCAATCAGGTAATGGGGAACGCCCTGCTGCTCTTCCTTTGTGACTTTGGCTGAACCGATATTCATATACCGATAAACCTGCATGGAGTCGGCACTGATGATTTCTCCTCCGATTCTTTTTGCAAGCAATACAGATAATTCTGTTTTTCCCACAGCAGTGGGACCGGCCAAAACAATGAGTGGTTTCATGGATACCTCCTGTCAGGAAACAACACGTTTGAATTTTTTCTCCAGTTCATATTGGGTCATGGTTATAATGGTGGGACGTCCGTGGGGACACATATAGGGATTCTCCAATTCAAGAAGAGAATCCAGAAGAGCCCAGGCCTCTTCTCGGGAAAGGCGATGATTCCCTTTTACAGCAGCCTTACATGACATGAGTGCTATTTTTTCTTCGATCAATGTCATTTGGGTATGAGCAGAATCATCGGCCAGAGTGTCGATGCATTCAATCAGCAAATCCTGTCGGGCAATATTGAACAAGTTGGAAGGAACTCCGTGAACTGCATACTCTTTTCCGCCGAAGGGTTCCAACTGGAATCCAAGATGCTCCAGATTTTCACGATACTCTTCTACCACTTGAATCTCCCGATCACTCAGTGTCAGAATGATCGGAGGCTGTACCTGTTGAGAGAGCAATTCCCGATTTTTCATATCCTTCATCGTCTTTTCGAAAAGGACTTTTTCATGGGCGGCATGCTGATCCATAATCATCAGCTGATCGCGATATTGAATCAGCCAGTATGTATCAAAGAGCTGACCGATAAGATGATATTCATCTCTGGCCTGGGAGGACAGCAGCTTTTCTTCAAACAGATTCATCTGCTGAGGATTTTCTATTTCCATTGCTGTTTCCTTTTCCCGAAAGGAAGGGGTTTCCTGAAACGTATCTTCTTTTTTATCGGGCTTATCCTTTCCCATAATGGAAATCACGGGATCGAGTAAGGCGGATTCTGTTTTATCTGCAGACACTCGTTTTTCCTTGGAAACGATGGAATCTTCGCTGGAAACGAAGGAATTTTCCTTTTCCTTGAAGTCAGGTTTCGCTGTGAATTCGGCGGCTTTCAGCCGTTCCTGAGATTCTTCCATAGATGGACGCGTTTCATTAGAAACGGAAGAATTCCATGAGGACGATCCGGTAAGATTCTTCTGCATGAGTTCAATGGTGGAAGGTTCATACTTCACTGTTTCCCGCAAAGCAGATAAATGACGCCGTCTCGTTTCAAAAGGTTCCGGTCCCCTTTCCGATTTGTTCTGGCTTTTCTGGAATGACTGGTTGCTTATGCTTACCTGATTCGAATCCTTCCGTGTGTTTTCACGTTTATTCTCCTGTTTTTCCCTGGATAAAATGTTTCCGTTCAATGAATCATCATCAGAAAAACTGTTGGAAGGAATCAGTTCTTTTCCGGTTAATTCACTGCGTATGCCCTTCCATACCGTTTCATAAACCTCTTCTTCATTTCGGAAACGAAGTTCCATCTTGGTGGGATGTACATTCACATCCAGAAAAGAAGAAGGAATAGTCATATGAAGCACGGCGAAGGGATACTTGTGCTGCATAACAAATCCGTGATAGGCATTTTCAATGGCTTTGGTAATCATTGCGCTTTTTACATAGCGGCCATTGATGAAATAGTTTTCGTAGGTTCTGTTTCCTCTGGATACTTCCGGTTTGCAGGCAAAGCCCTCCACTTTAATGTTTTCTGATTCAATATGGATGGGCATAAGGGCACCGGCAATTTCCTTTCCGAAAATCGTGTAAATAATGTCTTTCAGGTGATGATTACCTGATGTCTGAAGGCGGGTCTGATTGCCGATGATCAGACGGAAGGAAATGTCCGGATGGGATAAAGCCATACGTTCCATGAGAGAACTGATATAGGAACCTTCCGTGGAAGCCGATTTCAGAAATTTCCGTCTTGCCGGTGTGTTAAAGAAAAGGTTGCGTACTAAAAAGGTGGTACCATCCGGAGCACCGATTTCCTCCTTGCCGAGTTCCTGTCCGCCTTCTATCCGATAGCGAACACCGGTCAGATTCTCCTTTGTCTTCGTGATGACTTCTACCTGAGCCACGGATGCAATACTGGAAAGAGCTTCTCCGCGGAATCCCAGAGAAGAAACCGTCAGGAGATCTTCTGCACTTTTAATTTTACTGGTGGCATGCTGAAGGAAGGCAAGCGGAATGTCTTCCGGGGTGATGCCGCTTCCATTATCGGTTACACGAATCAGCGTGGTGCCGCCGTCACGGATTTCCACCGTAATAGCTGTAGCACCGGCATCCATGGCATTTTCCACCAGTTCTTTTACAACGGAAGAAGGACGTTCAATTACCTCACCGGCGGCAATTTGATTAATGGTATTTTGATCTAAAACATTAATTGACGACATAGGTACTCCTTTTATCCATACTTAACTCTGCTGCCATCGATTATTGATTTTATTCTGAAGGCGATAAAGGGTATTGAGAGCATCGATGGGAGTCATGTTTCCCAATTCCAGTTCTTTCAGTTCATCCAGAATATCCTGATCGCTTACTGTGTCAAATAAACTCATCTGGTGAAGATCCACATCATCCAGTTTTTTCACTGCTTTGGAGGATGTGGAAGTACCTGAGGCAGCAATTTCTCTGGCACGAAGTGTGATATCTGCATGAGACAACTCGGCTACCAATTCTTTTGCCCGGTCAATGACCGGATCCGGAACACCAGCCAGCTTTGCTACCTGAATGCCGTAACTCTTATCGGCACCGCCTTTGACAATTTTTCGCAGAAAGACAATGGAATCTCCCTGTTCCTTTACGGCGATACAGTAGTTATTGACACCAGCCAGACTGCCCTCCAGTTCAGTTAATTCATGGTAATGGGTGGCAAACAGGGTTTTCGCACCCAGAAGCCTGGTATTGCTGATATATTCGAGAACAGCCCAGGCAATAGAGAGTCCGTCAAAGGTACTGGTACCTCGTCCGATTTCATCAAGAATCAAAAGACTGTTCCTGGTGGCATTGCGGAGAATATTGGCTACTTCTGTCATCTCTACCAGAAAGGTACTTTGTCCCGAAGCCAGATCATCGGAAGCACCGACACGGGTAAAAATACGGTCACAGATGCCGATATTGGCTGAATTTGCAGGAACAAAAGAACCGATCTGAGCCATCAGAACAATCAGTGCGGTCTGGCGCATATAGGTGGATTTTCCCGCCATATTTGGTCCTGTAATGATGGAGATCCGATGGGTGTTGTTATCCAGATAGGTATCATTGGCGATGAACAAATCATCGGTCATCATTTTTTCAACCACCGGATGGCGTCCTTCCCGGATATCGATGATTCCTTTCTCATTGATGGATGGACGGACATATCGGTTTTTGTCTGCCGCAAAGGCGAGAGAGGCCAGAACATCAATCTGAGCAATCGCCTTTGCACTGGTCTGAACACGAATCACCTGTTCATCAATTCCGTCCCGAAGTTCACAGAACAGCTGATACTCCAGATTAAAGAGCTTGTCTTCCGCACCAAGAATAACATCTTCCAGTTCTTTCAGACGAGGCGTTGTAAAACGCTCTGCATTGGTGAGAGTCTGCTTTCGTATGTAATCTTCGGGTACGAGATTTAAAAAAGAATTGGTGACTTCCAGATAATATCCGAAGACTTTATTGAATTTGATCCGAAGATTTTTGATTCCCGTTCTTTCCCGTTCCGACTGTTCCAAATCAGCCAGCCACTGTTTTCCTTCGGTTTTTGCTTTCCGAAGACGGTCCGCTTCTTCGGAATAGCCTTCCTTAATGATTCCGCCTTCTTTTACGGTAATAGGCGGATCCTCTTCAATGGCTCTTTCAATCCAATCGGCAAGATCTTCAAGGCTATCCAGCTGATCGTTTAGTTCACATAAGAGCTCACTGGAAAAATCCTTCAGAAGATGTTTAATGGGAGGAATCATTTGAAGTGAGGTTTTAAAAGCAACCAGATCTCTGGGATTTGCCGTATGGTAGGAAATCCGGCCAATTAATCGCTCCAAATCATAAATCGGGTTCAGATATTCTCTTAATTCATCTCTTGTCATCAAATGATGATTCAGTTCCTCCACCGCATTCTGACGATTCACAATCTCCTGACGATCAATCAAAGGCTGTTCCAGAAAACTGCGAAGCATTCGGGCTCCCATGGCTGTCTTTGTTCGATCCAGAACCCAAAGAAGCGTGCCCGTTTTTCGCTTTTCCCGCAGAGTTTCTGTTAATTCCAGATTTCGGCGGGTTGAGGTATCCAGTACCATGTATTTTCCCGTCTGGTAAGGCTGGATATGGGTAAGATGAGACAGGGTATTTTTCTGAGTATCATAAAGATATCCCATTAAAGCTCCGGCAGCCACGATTCCCGTGGGGTAGTCCTGAAGGCCCAGACCACCCAGAGAATGAATGTGAAAATGTTCCTTTAGAATTCGTTCGCAGTTTTCATCACTGAAATAACGGTTTTCCAGAGAGGACATGGCAATGCCCAGACGATTCCGAAGATCGGATAAATCTACGCTGCTCATACAGAAGGCATCGTTGCTGATAATTTCCGCCGGTGAAAACTTATGAATTTCGTCCATGAGAACTCTGGGTGTATCCACCTCTGTTACTAAGAAGTCACCGGTGGATACGTCTGTGACGGCCAGACCAAAGGTTTTATCCAGATATACGATGCACATCAGATAATTATTTTTTGTTTCATCCAATGCCTGGGTACAAAGATTGGTGCCGGGAGTAACCACACGAACCACTTCACGTTTTACCAAACCTTTGGCAAATTTGGGATCTTCCATTTGTTCAGCAATGGCAACCTTGTATCCTTTTTCAACCAGTCGGCTTAAATAAACTTCGGCGGCATGATGGGGGATTCCGCACATGGGTGCCCGTTCCTCCAAACCGCAGTCCTTACCGGTCAGGGTGATTTCCAATTCCCGCGAAGCCGTGATGGCATCATCAAAAAACATTTCATAAAAATCTCCCAGTCGATAGAACAAAATACAATCCGGGTATTCCTTTTTTGTCTCCAGATAATGCTGCATCATGGGAGACAGAGATTTCAGGTTCGTGTCTTTTAAGGATTTCATGTGGCATTTACTCTTTCTGTAAAAAATGAATGAGCGAAGGGACAAATGGACATAAGAGACATGTTTTTGACGCCAGGCTCATTTGTCAGGTGACTCATATGAATGATATAAGGGTTAAAAGGTCATGTGTTTCATACTTTCATGAAAATACGAATATAAAATGGATGGTTGAAAACAGAACAGATAACAGTACAAAAGAAAACCATCCATGAATTCATCAATGGTTTTCTTTTCTCATAATTATTCTTCTGCCCGTACTCCCATATAATAGAATCCGTGGGATTCCGTCAGTTTAACCGGCACGATTTCTCCGATGAGAGAAGCATCTCCGGGAAAATGTACCATGATATTATTGCTGAGCCGGCCGGTCACCATGGAGTCATCGTGATCATCCATTTCTTCTACCAGGGCTTTTTGCACGGTACCAAGATCACGGCTGCATACCTGAGAAGCGATCTGCTGAACTTCCTTCAGCAGACGGTCAAATCGAGGTTTTACCACTTCCGGAGGAACCTGATTTTCCATAGCCGCTGCCGGAGTTCCCGTTCTTTTGGAATAAATAAAGGTAAAGGCACTGTCATAGCGAACGCGGCGAACTACATCCATGGTATCTTCGAAATCCTCTTCCGTCTCACCGGGAAAACCTACAATGATATCCGTGGTAAGGGAAATATCAGGAATTGCCTGACGGATTCGGTCTACCAGAGCCAGATACTGCTCTTTGTCATATTTCCGATTCATGATTTTCAGAATACGGCTGCTTCCGGATTGGAGCGGAAGATGGAGGTGACGGCAGATTTTTTTCGATTCGGCCATTACCTGAATCAGTTCATCAGAAAGATCCTTGGGATGGGAAGTCATAAAACGAATTCTTTCCAATCCGTCAATCTCTTCGATCTGACGCAGCAGCTGAGCAAAGGTAATCCGGGGATCCAGATTTTTACCGTAGGAGTTAACGTTTTGCCCCAGAAGCATGACTTCTTTTACGCCATCCTGAACCATCTGACGGATTTCCTGAACGATATCTTCCGGTTTTCTGCTGCGTTCCCGTCCCCGAACATAGGGAACGATACAGTAAGAACAAAAATTATTGCAGCCAAACATGATATTGACTCCGGACTTAAAAGGGTATTTTCGATCGGAAGGAAGCTCTTCTACGATCTTTTCCGTATCCGGCCAGATATCGACTACCATTTTCTGGCTGACTTTTCTCTGGAAAATCAATTCTGCCAGTTTGAAAATATTGTGGGTTCCGAAAATAATATCAACAAAACGGTAGGAGGAAGTGATTTTCTCTACCACCTGGGGTTCCTGCATCATGCAGCCGCAGAGAGCAATTACCATGTGGGGATTTTTCCGTTTCAGACTGTTGAGATGCCCCAGTCTTCCGTAAACACGAAGATTTGCGTTTTCTCTTACGGTGCATGTATTGTAAAGTACAAAATCGGCTTCTTCCGAATCTGTTTCATGATAACCTATTTCATTAAGAATTCCCAAAAGCTTTTCCGAATCTCTGGCATTCATCTGACAACCGATACACACAGACTTACAGGTGAGAGGACGGCCAAGCATCTCTTCCTCCTGCTTGATAATTTCCCGCATCTTCTTAATAAAATAATACTGTCTGTTGGGTTCTTCTTCCGGCGGGATCTTTGTAATATCAATGTTTTCCAGTGTTTCTTCAAATTCTTTACTCAATGGTTTCATATTCTTTTTCCTTTATTTTGATGATTCAATGTATCGGCAGTCATATCGTCTCTTTGCTGTGAAAACCGGATTCCGTGAGGACACGATCCATGGGGCAATCCAGTTCTTCATAAGGAATTTCATGAAAAAGCTGGAAATCAAATCCGATGCCTACGGTACGAAGGTAAGAGTATTTTTCCAGAAAACGATCGTAAAAGCCACCGCCGTATCCGATCCGATGGCCTTCCGGATCATAGGCAACACCGGGAACGAGAAAAAGAAAATCTTCTTCCGGTTTTACAGGACGACAGGTGAGTTTCGGTTCCAGAATATGAAAACTGCCTTCTTCTAGATCATCCATGGACTCGATCCAGTAAAACGTCATATCCTTTCCATTCACCCGGGGAACGGCAATAGGCTTTTTGTTCTTCCAGGCTTCCTGACGAAGAAACTCCATGGAAACTTCTCCCTGGGTTTCAATATAGGTAAGAACGCCGGAAGCATTCCGGTAATCGGGATCCGAAAGAATCTGACGGCATATCATCTGACTCTTATTCTGACGATCCATTTCCGATTGTTCCATCCGGGCCTGGCGGCAGGCTGCACGAATACTCTTCTTTGTTGTCATAGAAATACCCCTTATCATTGATCCTTCTTAATGTGACCATATTTTTCTCCCAAATCAACCACACGGCCATCGGGATACTGGATTTTTGTACTGTTCAGAGTTCCGCGAAGATTCTCACGGATGCAGGCAATGTATTCCTGACGCAAACGATCCTGTTCGATTTTTTCTTCAGGAGTCAGAGTTCCTGCTTGTTTTTTATGGTATAATTCGTTGATTCTCTCGATATCTTTCATGTCCATGGCTGGTACCTCCTGATAATTTCTTCTGCAACTTTTATTCCGTCAACTGCGGCGGAAGTAATTCCACCGGCATAGCCGGCTCCTTCTCCGCAAGGGAAAAGACCTTTCACACTACTTTCAAAATGCTCTCCGCGAAGGATCTTGACAGGTGAAGAGGTCCGGCTTTCCACACCGGACAGAACGGCATCCTTTCGGTCATATCCTCGGATTTTTCTGCCAAATTCCGGCATCGCCTCCAGGATCGATTGGCTGATCGAATCCGGAAGGACTTCTCTTAAGTTTCCCAATTGATAACCACCGAAGATATCCGGTTCAACCTGACCGATGATCGTGGAGGACGTATTCTGATGAAAATCAGCCAGAAGCTGGGAAGGTATTTTCCCTTGTCCCGTCAGCCAGGCAAGATGTTCCAGATTACGCTGGAATTGAACTCCTGCCAGTGGGCCGGTTCCCGGGTAATCTCTGGGAGTAACGGTTACTACCAGAGCGGAATTGGCATTTCTTCCGTTTCGAGCGGAAAGACTCATTCCATTGACAACCGTTCGTTCCGGCTCAGAAGACGCATTTACGACCTGTCCGCCCGGGCACATACAAAAAGAATACACTCCTCTTCCGGACTTTGTCTGGGCAGTCAGCTTATAATCTGCCGCAGGAAGGCAGGAAGGTGAGGCTTCTCCATACTGGGAGGCCTGAATCATGGATTGGGGGTGTTCAATTCGAAGGCCAACGGCAAAGGATTTTGATTCCATGGGAATGCCTGATTCTTCCAGCATGGCAAATGTATCCCGGGCACTGTGTCCGATGGCAAGGATGACCGGTCCGGCCTCAAGGGTGATCAGCTGACCATGGGAATCCCGATACTGGATGGCTTCCAACACAGGGCCGTCTTTTTGACTGCAATCGATCTGAAAGCCGGTGACACAGCTATGAAAATGAACTTCTCCGCCCAGAGAAATGATCTTTTCCCGGAGATTGCGGACGACCTGAGTTAACACGTCCGTTCCGATATGGGGTTTGTTCCAATATAGTATGCTGGGATCAGCGCCTGCTTCCACAAACCATTCCAGAGTCTGACGAATCCGAAAGAATCGATCTTTCACCTGGGTGTTTAGTTTTCCATCGGAGAAGGTTCCGGCACCGCCTTCACCAAACTGTACATTAGAATCGGGCAGCAGGCTCCCTGTCTCCCAGAACGTATGTACATCTTTCGTTCTTTCTTCCACCGATGCTCCTCTCTCCAACAGAATGGGAGCATATCCGGCTTCTGCCAGCAGTCTTCCTGCGAAAAGTCCTGCCGGTCCGGCTCCAATAATAATGGGACGAGAGGGCAGGGCCTGCTTTCCCTGTTCCGGCATCTGATATTTGCCAGGAGACACCAGAGTAATATCCGGATTGCGGTTTTTTTTGATGTAGGCAGCTTCTCCGGGAAAACTGGCCTGAACCGAGCAGAGATAATGAAGATTATCTTTTTTTCGGGCGTCCAAAGACAGACGATGAATCTTCCATTCGGCATTTTCAGGAATTCGATTTTTTTTCAGACGATTCGAAAGGATTTCGGAAGAAAAATCCGGCGGCAATTTGATGTTATTGATTTGTATCATAAGACTTTTTGCCTCCCTTCGTCCTGTTTTGACTGTAGGATGATTTTGTTTTCTGAGTCATTCCGGCTGCGGCGCTGCTCCCTGCAAGCCAGCCGCTGCTCCATGCCCATTGAAGATTGTATCCACCGCAGATACCATCTACATCTATAATTTCACCGGCAAAATAAAGCCCAGGACAAAGCCTGGATTCCATAGTATCGGGATTCAATTCCCGGGTAGAAACACCGCCTGCAGTAACCTGGGCCTGGTCGAAACCATTTACCGCTGTCACCTTCATGGAAAAATGATGAATTTCCTGTTCCAGCCGATTGAGGTCTGAGGTCGTCAGTTTCCCAAGAGGGAGATTCGGATCCAAATTCAATCGAAACAGAATCCCCAGAGCAAGCTTGTTTGAAAAAAGGCCGTGGAGCAGGGAAAAGACAGAACTATCCGGTGAGTGTTTTTTTCTGACATAGACGAGAGTTTTCCAATCCGGTGAATTGGCTGCGGAAAGAAAATCCAGTTCTGCTTTTACTTCCTTGCCTTCAGCCAGAGAATAAGAGGCATAACGGCTTACCTGAAAAATGGGAATACCGGACAAACCGTAATCGGTCATCTGGATTTCACCGTAATCATCGGCAAGCTTTTTTCCCTGAGAAAAGAGACGGATACTGGCTTTTACCCGAACACCGTGAAGCTTTTTGCAGATTTTATCACTGCAGCGGAGCTGTACCAGAGAAGGCACAGGGGGAATAATCCTGTGTCCAAGAGATCCGGCAAGAGTATAGCCGCTGCCATCGGATCCTGTTTTGGGAGCTGCCATCCCTCCGGCGGCGAGTATTACACGATCGGCTCGTCGTTTTTCTCCGTTTGCCAAAGTCAGGATAAAGCGGTCACGTACGGATATCTCAGCAACGGGTGTTTCACAAAGCAGATGAACTCCTTTTCGTGAAACCTCTTCCAGTAAAGCTTCCCGGATTGTGGATGCCTGCTCACTATGGGGATAGCAATATCCGTTTTTTTCCATGAAAGGAACACCCAGCTGAAGAAAGAAATCAAGAGTCTTTTTTTCGTCAAAAGAACTAATAACCTGCATGGGAAATCCGGACTGTTTTGATCGAAAACAGCTGGCTTTCATATAAAGGTTTGTAAAATTGCATTTGCCGTTTCCTGTGGCAAGAATTTTCTTTGCTACCATGGGTCCGGATTCATAAATGGTGACAGAAATATCCTGATATTGAGACGCCGCGATGGCGGCCATGAGGCCTGCTGCACCGCCGCCAATAATTGCAAGCTGCAAATTATTTCCCTCCCGCATTCTTACGTTTGGTTTATTCTGGGGTATTGAGTGTGAGTCAAGAGACAAATGAACACATATACATGACGTACAAAGAATCGACGTTGGCTCATTTGTCGTGTAAATCTTAGTATATCATTGACAAGCATTATTCGTCAATGTTCAGCTTGTCAAGCTTTCCAAAAAAGCGTACATTTCCTCGATTGATGAAAAAGTCATTTCATTTGTCAACTCCTGTAAATCCATGGAGGAGAGATGCATGTCTTTCACGGGAAGGGATTCCAGTATCATTTGGTGTTCCAGATCCAAAGCATAAAGATATTCTTCGTAAATGAATAGTACGATAACATCCTTTTGATCCTTATGGTCTTCCTGGTTTTCTTTTGTTTCGATGCCCCAGGTGCCATCCTCACTGAGAGAGGAAAAGACACCATGGAAGGAACGGATCATTTCGTTGGATGCAGCCGTATCTTCTATTGTTTCCTCCGGCTGCCCGTTATCGGTTATTTGGCTCTCATAAACACTTCGATTTTCCTCTTCTCCCCGTTTGAAAGAGAAGCTTCCTCCAATCCATACAAGAAAAAGAAGCAGTAAAATAACAACAAGGAAAAGAAGCAAGCAGATACGATATCGTTTTTTCATATGACACTCCGATCGTTAGAATGGGATAGGGAATCAAAAGAGAACGCCATGATTTCATGATCTGCTTTTGTCCTATCTGCTATAGTATCTGCCAATATTTTATTTTTAAACAAGACTGTGAAACAAGATTGTGTAAAATCCGAAGATAACAGGACATTGAAATAAGAAAAAAGAGAAGAAACAGAACACTGCCTCTTCTCTTCTATTCAATTAAGAGATCAACCGCCAAATAAACGGATTCATTTAGGGCTCAATTTCAATCTCGCCTGTCATATCATCAAGAACAATACAAACCCAGGTTCGGCCGGTATTCAGTATGATTTCCTGTCCGTTTTCGTCTTTGTAAATGGTATTGGACCATTTATCTTTTTTGGACCAGGTAATGGGTACAGCCTTTCCGGCGGTTATGTAAACGCCGGTTCCGCTGCCTACAGAATGTATATCCGTGGTATAATTATCGGGCTGCATATTGTAATCACAGTACTGAACAATGATGTTCCGACAAGTTACCTGTTTTCCATCCAGTTCATCAATCTGAGCTTCCCCAAATTCATAACGATAGTAAAGCTGATCTTCTTCGGAATACTCAAACCATGGTTTGTTGATGGGATAACCGATCGTTACCTTGCCGGCAGCTTCTCCACCAGCTGGAGCTGCCGTTTCTTCGTTTTCAGAAAACTTAAACTTTCCTGTATAATCTTCCTTGTATTTTCTGCGAAATTCCAGGGACTTAATCTTTTCATCCAAAAGCTCCGGAGTGGTAAAGGCATTATGAGGAGCTTTTCTGTCGGAAGTACGATAGAAAGCAGAATATCCCAATCCGGTTACACCATCAATGTCATCGCAGCATTCTTCATTTAATTCGGATACCGCATATTTACTGCGTCCAAAATGAATATAAATCGCATCATATTCCGAAGCAATCCAGGGATGATAGGTTCGGGCACTTCGAACAGAGCCGATTCGTTCCAGATTTTTATAATCTTCCAGGATCATTTCCAGCCTTACTTCTCCGCCTTCCATGGGAGTTTCATAAATGACGCCGGCTGAATTCAGTCCGTTGCAGGGAAGAGCACCTTTGACATTATTAATCATGACAGCCAAAGGTCTTTTTTCTCCGATTTTTTTCGAGACCCATTCTCCTGTAAGATAACTTTTTACCATACCCTCATGGGGGTCTTCAGGAGCCTCGGTGACAGCCTCCGTTGTCTGCGGCAAGGTAGTTTCCGGTACTGAAATTTCTGTCATGACAGTCTCGGTACCGATCGATTCTTCAGACTGCTTTCGGCAGGAGCATAAGCCTCCCATACACATCATGGCAACAGCAGCAATCAGCAAACGATGATAAAAATGTCCCCTCATGTATCTTCCCCCTTCATTGAATGGAATGCATTCCTTAAAAAGTTTCTCTGCCGGAACAGGTCCCTGAGCAGAGGACTTCCGGACGGATGTTATCGCCGGATATCCAGGATATCCATCAGTTGATTCTGGCGTTCCTCCATTTGAATTCGTTCTTCTTCTTCCATATGATCGTAACCCATCAGATGAAACATACTGTGTGCAACCAGGAAAGCCAGTTCACGGAGCTGGCTATGACCGTATTTTTCGGCCTGTTCTTTCACCTTTTCCAGAGAGATTACGATATCACCAAGGATCAGTTCTCCTGTCTCAGGATGAAAGACACTCAGGTCCTCTTCCAGACGGGAAAAATCACCTGGTGCAGGATATTCTGCCATGGGAAAAGAAAGAACGTCCGTAGGTCGGTCAATTCCCCGATTCTCAAGATTGATTTCATGAATGGCTGCATTATCTGTCAAAAGAACATTCACTTCCGCTTCATAGGGGCATTCTTCGAAATCCAGGACTGCCTCTACAACACGGCTGATGACCTGTTCATAATCAAAATCCAGATTCTTTTCTGTTTCTTTTTCTATGGTAATGGTCATATTCTATTCCTCTCGATTGCGGGACCGGCTTCGTACCCGGTATGTCTCCCTGCGTTTTTCCTGATAAGCTTCTTTCTTTTCGTATTTTTCGTAGGCTTCTACGATTTGCTGAACCAGCGGATGGCGAACGACATCCTTATTGGTTAAGGTAATCATTCCAATGTCTTCCACGTCTCGTAAAACCTTCATGGCGACATCGAGACCCGAGGGCATATGGGGTGGCAGGTCTTTCTGGGAGGGATCTCCCGTTACGATGACTTTTGAGCCAAATCCAATTCGAGTAAGGAACATCTTCATCTGGGCCGGGGTTGTATTCTGGGCCTCATCCAGAATAATATATGCATTATCCAGAGTACGGCCTCTCATATATGCCAGAGGAGCCACTTCGATGAGTCCCTTTTCATAATTGCTGAGATAGGACTCCGCCCCCATTATCTGATACAGCGCGTCATAAAGGGGGCGCAGATAAGGATCAATTTTACTCTGAAGATCTCCCGGCAAAAAGCCCAGATTTTCTCCGGCTTCAATGGCCGGCCTTGTCAGAATAATGCGGTTTACTTCATTATTCTTAAATGCCTGGATTGCCATAGCCATGGCAAGATATGTTTTTCCTGTACCGGCGGGTCCCAGGCCGAAACATATCATTTTCTGCCGAATGGCATCCACATATTTTTTCTGTCCCATGGTTTTGGGCTTAATGGGTTTGCCTCCTACGGTACGGCAGATAATGTCTTTGTCAATTTCCAGAATATCGTCTTCTTTTTCATCGAAGGAAAGAGATAAAGCATAATCCACATTCTGTTCCGTAATAATGTTGCCGCGCCGCGACAGCTCTGCCAGATTTTCAAATACCTTTTTTGCCTGTGATACACTATGAGAAGGACCGATAATTTTGATCATGCCATCCCTGGGAACCAGGGAAACATGAAGGGTTCTTTCGATCTTTTTCATATGACAGTCAAGCTGGCCACAAACATTCTGCATATGCTCTGTGGGAATATCAATCATTGTTTCCAATATACTCATACTTCTTCTTGATTCTCCTTTTCTTTTGCCGGATCTGTGGATGGAATCTGTTTCCCGAAGGGAGTGATGACAGTCACTGTTCCGTCCATTTCCAGACAAAAGCTTCCGTAGTTTATTTTAACATCTTTTTCCAGAATTTGCACTCCCATAATCTGTAAATTATCGGAATATTTCTCCCATTCTTTTTGGCAAAGAGACTGCATTTCCTTTTTTGAGTATCTTCTCTGGATAAAACAGGGGTGATAGCTCATGGAAAGATCAAGACGTACAGGAAGATGAAAACTGGAAAAGAGAGGAAGATCGCTGCTGACAGTCCATATATCATCGGATTGAAAAGATCCCAGGGAAAGGGCAGTTCTATGTCCCAAAATGGTAAGAGAAAAACCGATTCCCTGTAAGGAATGAAACCGTCGTTTTTCTTCGTACATATCTGTTTCCCAATGATAGGGAAGTATTACCCGAGCCAGGATGTCTGCATCTGCCTGACAGAAATGTGCACCGACGGTTTGTTGGGAATCGTCCAGCAGAGGAACTATTCCGGAGACTAATATGGTTCCCTTTTTCACTATGTCACCGGCTTTTACCATGGGAACACCTTGTCGGGTTACGATGGATTCGATCACGCCGTCGGATTCTGCAACCAAATCATAACCTTTCTCCAAAGAGGTATGTTCTTTTTCATTTTCAGCAGCAGTTTCTTCATAAGATATCACAGGTTCTTCAGACTCCGGCAAGGATTCCTCATAGGACGTATTTTCTTTCAGACGGATCCGAAGCCATGCTCCATCCTTTTCTACAGAAGCCCAGGAAATATCCGGATATTGAATCCGAATATCTTCTTCAAGATTCTGGCTGGAAATCTGATCCATCGGGATTCCTGCATGGAGTCCTTCTTGAATCAGAAGCTGCATGATCTGATCCTTCGTATGAAACATACCGCCTGTCAGTTCCACTTCCCATAAAAAATGAGAACCGCCTGCCAGAATAACAAGGAAAAACAGCATTCCTGTGATCCATCCCGGACGTCGTCGAAAGCGTAACAAGATGAATGGAAGACCAAGCTTTTTCTGAATATGAACCTGAACTCTTGCCTTTCTGGCAAAGGTTCTGCATCGGAGAAAATCTTCAGCATACATGGTACAGATGCATTCCTTATCACAGCAGGATATGTTTTTTATAATAAATCCATGGTAAGCACATAAACCAAGAAAACGTTCCGGGGATCTCCCTCGAATATGGACAAGAACGCGGCCATCCAGTATGTGGGTATCTTTAACAACCATCCGGCATCTCCTCAGAATATTTCAATTCGTTGAATCAAACCACGGATCTGCAATTCTTCCCTGGTGTAATATTCAATATGAAGACCGTTTCCCTGGACGGAAAGACAACCGTCTTGGGTTTGAATAGAAATTTTGCATGGAGTCACCTCCAACAGAGATCTGACATGCTCCGCATGGAGACAATGACGTCCTGTAATGGTGGTGACGCTGTCTCCTGAGAGACGTGTCAATGAGATCGATTCCATGGGTCTTATCATTGTGTCTCTCCTCCTGCAGCAGATTCGGGTTTCTTTCTATTTTATGTATGTGCAGATGAATTTATGTGATCGGCAATGGCTTGAGGCGAAATACATGGAGGGCTTTTCACAAAGTAAAAAAGGAACAGCTGAAAGCTGTTCCTTTTGGAGCACTGATTAGTTATATTTACGTTTTCTTGCAGCTTCAGACTTTTTCTTACGTCTTACACTGGGCTTTTCATAATGCTCTCTTTTACGAATTTCCTGCTGAATGCCGTCCTTTGCACAGTTCCTTTTGAATCTGCGAAGGGCGCTATCCAAAGTCTCGTTTTCTTTAACGATTACGTTTGCCATAACTCACACCTAACCTCCCTCCAGTTGTAGATTGTGCAACTGTTTGGGTAATAATCTCTAGCACACATAAAATTATAGCATAGATTTTTCATTCGTCAACCAAAAATTTCGCGTTTTTTATGTTTTTCATCCATAATCCGGAAATTTAGTCAAACTTAACCATGTCTGAGTGAAAACGAAAATTGTTATCCGTTTAACTCCTTAGACAGACGGATGGAATCAGTGAAGCTGTTCCTCCACAGTCTTCCATGCTAATTCCAGTGCAGCCGGAATTCCGGCAGGATTCTTACCGCCAGCCTGGGCCATATTGGGACGTCCGCCGCCGCCGCCGCCAACTTCCCTGGCAATTGCTTTGATCAGATTACCGGCATGGGCACCTGCTTTCTGAGCAGAATCCGTTGCCATGGCAATCAGGTTTACTTTATCCTCATTCTGGGATGCAATAACAAGGACACATTCTCCCAGTTTATCTTTCAGCTGATCACCCAGATTACGAAGTCCGTTCATATCAACACCTTCAACGGAAGTAGCAAGAACCTTAATTCCGCTGATCTCACGAACCTGATCCATTACATCGCCCATGGCATCTTTGGCCATTTGATTTTTCAGCTTTTCATTCTCAGCCTGGAGAGTACGGATCTCTTCCATGAGCTGAGTAATTTTCTGACCAAGAGTAGCAGGAGTTGCTTTTGCCAGAGCAGCATCTTCCATGAATTTCTTTTCCATGTCGGCATAGTAATTCAGAAGATTTACGGACGTCAGGGCTTCAATACGACGAACTCCGGCAGCAATTCCGGATTCGGAAATAATCTTAAAGCAGTTAATGTCAGCCGTATTGGATACATGAGTACCACCGCAAAGCTCTGTGGAGAAATCGCCCATGGATACAACGCGTACAGACTCACCATACTTTTCACCAAATAATGCCATGGCACCGGTATTCTTTGCCTCTTCAAGTGTCATTACTTTGGTGCATACCGGAAGAGAAGCACGAATTTCGTCATTTACCATATCTTCCACTTTCTGAATCTCTTCCGCGGTCATAGCCTGGAAATGGCTGAAGTCAAAACGAAGACGTTCGGCATCATTATAAGAACCAGCCTGCTCAACATGACTGCCAAGAACCACACGCAATGCTTTCTGCAGAAGATGCGTTGCACTATGGTTTTTGCAGATAGCTGTTCTCTCATTCTCATCGATGGTCAGAACAGCCATATCACCAATGCGGAACATACCAGAGACTACGCGGCCCACATGACCAACTTTGTCACCCTGAAGCTTGATGGTATCTTCTACCTGGAATACGGAACCATCTGCCAATGTAATCTGTCCTTTGTCGGCATGCTGGCCACCCATGGTTGCGTAGAAAGGTGTCTTCTCCGTCAGAATCGTTCCTGTCTGTCCATCCGTCAGAGCATCAACCAGTTCTTCTTCTGTGGTGAGAACCACGATGGGAGAAGTGATGGAATGATGATCATAGCCAACAAATTCTGTGGTCAGTGCCGGATCGATGGACTGATATACCGTTACATCGGCACCCATGTAGTTTGTAGTCTTTCTTGCTTTTCTTGCCATCTGCTTCTGGTTTTCCATAGCAGCTGCGAAAGCTTCTTCATCTACGGTAAATTCTTTTTCAAGAAGAATTTCTTTTGTCAGATCAAGAGGGAATCCATAAGTATCGTAAAGCTTGAAGGCTTCTTCGCCGGAAAGCACCGTGCTTCCGGATTTCTCCATGGCCTCTTCCATCTCATTCAAAATGCTGAGACCTGTGTCAATGGTTCTGCTGAATTTTTCTTCTTCCTGGCTGATTACTTTTTCAATGAAATCTTCTTTCTCACCAAGCTCGGCATAACCATCGCGGCTCAGTTCAATTACTTTTTTGCTAAGCTTAGTCAGGAAACTTCCGTCGATTCCCAGAAGACGTCCGTGACGGGCAGTGCGACGAAGGAGACGGCGAAGAACGTAGCCGCGGCCTTCGTTGGAAGGCATAATACCATCGGATACCATAAAGGTAACAGAACGAATATGGTCAACGATTACACGAATGGAAACATCTTTCTTGGGATCTGTTTCATACTGGTAATCAGCCAGAGCACAAACATCATCCAGAAGAGCTTTGAACGTATCAATACTGAATACGGTATCAACATCCTGAACAACAACGGCGAGACGTTCCAGTCCCATACCGGTATCGATATTCTTACTTGCCAGTTCTTCGTAATTTCCTTTACCGTCACCGTTGAACTGGGTGAATACATTATTCCAGATCTCCATATAGCGATCGCAATCACAGCCTACGGTACATCCTGGCTTGCCGCAGCCATACTTTTCACCGCGATCGTAATAAATCTCGGAACAGGGACCGCAGGGACCGGCACCATGCTCCCAGAAGTTATCTTCTTTTCCAAAACGGAAAATGCGATCAGCCGGAATTCCCATCTTCTTATTCCAGATTTCAAAGGCTTCCTCGTCATTTTCATAGATGGAAGGGTACAGACGGTTGGAATCGAGACCAATTACTTCCGTCAGAAACTCCCAGGACCATTCAATGGCTTCCTCTTTGAAATAATCGCCAAAAGAGAAATTGCCGAGCATCTCAAAAAAGGTCAAATGGCGGGCAGTAATACCTACATTTTCTATATCACCGGTTCGAATACACTTCTGGCAGGTTGCCATACGAGTTCGAGGCGGAACTTCCTGACCGGTAAAATAAGGCTTAAGGGGTGCCATACCGGCAGGAATCAAAAGAACACTATTGTCATTATGAGGTACCAGCGAGTAGCTGTTCTTGCAAAGATGGCCTTTCGTTTCAAAAAAGTCAAGGAACATCTTGCGGAGTTCATTAACACCGTACTTTTTCACAATCTTTTCCTCCAATCTCATTGCACAAAATGATAAAACAATTCAGTCAATTTATGCAATAAAATATTTTATCATATTAAGCTTCAGTTATCAAGGATCAATTCTAAATATGGGCAAGGGACAAATGGACATAAAAATCGACTTTTGGCTCATTTGTCGAAAAGCTCATAATACACAGGCAGGATCCTCCAGCAAATTCGTACCATCTGCAGCAGAAGTAGCCAGCTGATCACATCTCTCGTTCTCCGGATGACCGGCATGGCCTTTGACCCAATGGTAATGAATATCATGGGGGCTTACGGCCTGAAGGAGCCGTTTCCAGAGATCAATATTTTTTACTTCGTTTGGTTTTCCGATTCTCCAGTTATTCTTCTGCCAGCTGTCAACCCAATGCTGATTAAAAGCATTGATGAGATAGGAAGAGTCGGAGTAAAGGTCTACCTGACAGGGACGATTTAAGGCCTCCAGGGCTGCGATGGCTGCCATGAGTTCCATTCGATTGTTCGTTGTCCGCTGATAGCCGGCGGACAGTTCCTTTTCATGGAGCTGCCCTTTGGGATCGATATACTGTATTACAGCACCGTATCCGCCGGGGCCATTGGGATTTCCTCTTGCAGCACCATCGGTAAATATTTTTACATACATAAGATCTCCTGAATCAAATAATAAACGGTTTGGTAATAAAGAGTTTTTTCTGATTACTGCTCTCTTATTCCACGCTTTCCAGAGCAATTTCCATCATTTCCCGGAAAGAAGTCTGACGTTCTTCTGCGGAAAGCGATTCGCCTGTGTAGAGGTGATCCGATATGGTAAAAATTCCCAGAGCTTTCCTATGGCATCGAGCCGCCGTCATATAAAGGCCGGCAGATTCCATTTCCACACAGGAGACACCCATCTTTTTCCAGGAATCATTCACAGTGGTATCGTCATTATAAAAAACATCCGAAGAAAGGACATTTCCGACATGAATGGAAATACCGAGTTTTTCGCCGGCTTCCACCGCCCGGCGAAGAAGGGAATAATCGGCAATGGGAGCAAAAGTACCAGGCAAATTATATTGAGCTGCAAAGTTGGAGTTCGTACAGGCTCCCATACCAATGACTACGTCACGAATCTTGACATCATCAGAAATGCCGCCGGCGGAACCAATACGGATAATGCTTTCCACATCATACATATGATAAAGCTCATAGGAATAAATACCAATGGATGGAATTCCCATACCGCTTCCCATGACAGATACAGTCTTGCCTTTATAGGTTCCGGTAAAACCGAACATATTTCGAACAGCATTAAAACGGGTAACATTTTCCAGATAGGTATCGGCAATAAACTGGGCCCGCAAAGGATCTCCGGGCATCAGTACAGTCTTGGCAATTTCGCCGGGATTGGCTGAATTATGAGGGGTAGACATATAATGAAATCCTCCTTTTTCCTGTGAATTGGCAGAAATGGTTTCTCTCAAGTCAGAAAGCATCCATGTTTTTTTTGGGAAACCAATATAATTCACAGTAACATAAAGAGAGAGGAAAAGCAATAAAAAAGGCTTTGCATAAAAAAGCCATTTCCCACTTACAATGAATATTGAAAGGGGAAACGGCGAAAAGAAAGAGATAAACTAAAGTATAATGCAAATCAAATTTCCGCTGCCGGAGTTTACAATTTTTTGCAGAGCCCCCTGCAGCTTTGTCTGTGTATCCTCTGACAGACATTCCGTCTTGGATTGAATTCCTTCTTCGACGATCTGCCCGATGGATTTACCAAAGATACTGGTCTCCCAGAAGCCGTCCTCGTTTCCTTCCTTACTGCTGGTGATATACTTGAGAAGGTCGTTGGCCTGTTCTTCACTGCCGACAATGGGAGAAATTTCGGTTCGGATCACGGCTTCAATCATGTGGATGGAAGGGGCATCGGCTGTCATTCGTACTCCGTAACGGCTGCCCTTCTTTACCATCTCCGGATCCTGAATTCGAATCTGACGACGATCGGGAATCACAACACCATATCCTTTTTGACGTACCTGGGAAATGGCATCCCGAACTTTATTATATTCATCTTGTTTTTCAGCGAGAGAACGAAGTGTTCTCAATAATTCAGCATAACAGGATATCGGCAGCTGACTGTATTCTGTCAGCGTTTGAAAGAAGCTTTCATCGGTTAGTTTTATCTGGTAATCTACGCTGCCGGTGGAAAGGTCGAGACGAGTGCGCTGAATTTCATCCAGGGCAGGCATTTCGAGAATCTCAGACTCCGGCACATCCCTCATACAGGCAATGGACGGCAAATGTTCTCTCAACTGGTCCAGAATACTCTTTTTCAAGGGATGCTCCGGGGCCAGGATATCAACCCAGCGAGGAAGGTGAAAATGCAGGGAAAGAACAGGGAATTCCAGAAGAATCTGTTCCAGAATGGAAAGAATTTCGTCACGATCCATGGTCTCACAGTTAACAGGAAGAACAGTAACATGATATTTCTTACTTAATTCTTCTGTTAAAAAACGAGTCTCTTCTGCCTGGGGATGACGCGAGTTCATAAGAAGCAAAAAAGGCTTGCCGATTTTTTTACACTCGGCGACAGCCTGTTCTTCCGCTGGCCGATAAGCTTCCCGGTTCAATTCCCCAAAAGAGCCGTCTGTTGTAACAAGAATTCCCAGAGTCGAGTGGTCATGAATGACTTTTCTTGTTCCAATTTCTGCTGCTTTGGAAAATGGTATTTCTTCCTCAAACCAGGGAGTATGCACCATTCTTTCCTTTCCCTCTTCCATCTGACCGGCTGCACCAGGTACCAAATATCCTACACAGTCTACCAAACGTACTTTGACTGTAACATCGGGGGCTAAGGAAATAACGGCAGCTTCTCTGGGAACAAATTTTGGTTCTGTTGTCATGATAGTACGGCCATTCGAACTCTGAGGCATTTCATCTGTGGCAATTCTTCGGGAATTCTCATCACCGAGAGACGGAAGAACCAGCTGCTCCATAAATCTTTTGATAAATGTAGATTTTCCTGTTCGAACCGGCCCTGCCACACCAATATAGATTTCTCCGCCGGTTCGGGCCTGAATGTCCTGATAAACCTTATAATTCTTCATACGGCATCTCCTCATTTCAAATTGGGTGGTTCAGAGGAAGGCCGGTTTTACGCATAATCCACCGAACCAATGGTACAATATATGAAGAAGCAGGTTCCGATAGTACTGAAAGAAAATCATTTTTTTAAGCAGAAAACTCCCCGGTCCGGATGTTTGGACAAGGGAGTTTTCTGTAATGCTGATTCTCTATTTTTCCCAGGGAAGAGCGGTATTCTCCGTGGTTTTATCACGAAGCATCAGATTTCCAACCGCTTCGGAAGCACTTTTATTTTCAAAAAGCACTTTGTTCATTTCTTCCACAATAGGCATATTCACATGATAACGATCGGCAAGTGCCTTGGCTGCTTTGGCAGAATAAACACCTTCCACAACCATCTTGACTTCTTTCATGGCTTCCTCCATGGTATATCCTTTACCGAGAAGAATGCCGGCACGGCGATTACGGCTGTGCATACTTGCGCATGTCACAA
This sequence comes from Clostridiales bacterium, assembly GCA_029007785.1. GTDB lineage: Bacteria > Bacillota > Clostridia > Lachnospirales > Lachnospiraceae > UBA3305. The sequence goes on from JAQXIM010000130.1 coordinate 70,834, forward strand.
TCAGATCTCCGATTCCGGAAAGTCCGTACAAGGTCTCTGCCTTGGCACCCATGGCTAAACCAAGTCTGGAAATCTCTGCCATTCCACGAGTGATCAGCGCCGCTTTCGTATTGTCTCCGTAACCGAGGCCGTCGGCAGTTCCGGCAGCCAGTGCAATTACGTTCTTTAATGCACCGCCCAATTCAATTCCGAGAACATCGGGACTGGTATATACACGAAATACAGGGCTCATAAAAATATTCTGGAGCCATTCGGCAGTGGCTTTTATTTCGGCACCGATAACAACAGAAGTATGAATACCGCGGCTAACCTCTTCCGCATGACTGGGCCCGGAAAGAACGGCAACCTCAGCCTGGGGGATTTCTTCACTGATCTGCTGAGTAAGAACAGCCAGAGTCTCCTCTTCGATTCCTTTCGCTACATTTACAATAATCTGTCCTTCAGGGATGTAGGGGCTTACTAATTTGGATGTGCGGCGGGTAAAAACAGATGCTACTGCCATAACAATCAGATCGGCACCCTTTACTGCTTCTTCCAGATCTGCCATGATTTTGATGTTTTCTGAAATTGGTACACCGGGCAGATTGTTATGCTCGTGATTTTTCTGCAGCATCTCAACTTCAGCCGGTACGGCAGACCATACGGTTACAGAATGACCATTATTGTTAAGCAAAATGGCAATTCCCATTCCCCATGTACCAGCTCCTAAAATCGTAACATTTACCATCCTTTATCTCCTCACCAATGTATTAAAAAAGTTTATTCTCTTCCCCATGAGCCAGTCTTTTCAGGTTAGAACGATGGCGAAAAATTGCCAGTAATGCCCAGAGCAGAATCATAATACATGATTCTGTAAAATAGGACGGATCCAGGGAAAGAAGCCCAAAGTGTCCGAATAATATCCAGCCAATGAAAAATGCAATGACGACAAAGATGGAACCCAGGGAGACATAGTGAGACAACAATACAGTTGCCACAAAAATCACCAATTCCACCATAGCCAGGCGCCAATCAAGTACCAGCAGCATAGCTGCCGTACAGGCAATTCCTTTGCCGCCTTTAAAATGAAGATAGAAGGGGAAATTATGTCCTAATACTACACCGAATCCGGTATACAGCAGAAGAAGCTGTCCGATTTCATTATAAAAATGGCCCTGATTCAGCAGCTGCGTGGTCAGATAACAAGCCAGGAATAATTTCAATACGTCACCAATAAATACGACGAATCCGGCTTTTTTTCCAAGAACCCGGAGCGCATTGGTGGTGCCGCTGTTGCCGCTTCCTTTTGTTCGGATATCAATCCCATTCATTTTACCATATATATATCCACTTTGGAATAGTCCGAATATATATCCTATGATGAGACAATAAACACGTACCATTTCGTTATCAATCCTTTTCTTTTCTTTCGCGAATCAGGAAGCGCAGTGCCGTACCGCGGAAACCGAAAGCTTCCCGAATTTTATTCTCCAGATAGCGAACGTAGGAGAAATGCATCAGTTCCTTATCATTAACAAAAATAACGAATGTGGGAGGTTTTACAGAAACCTGAGTAATGTAATAAAGCTTCAGACGTTTGCCTTTATCCGACGGCGGCTGCTGCATGGCAACTGCTTCTGTCATGATTTCATTTAAAACACCTGTTGCAATACGGAGGTTCTGATTTTCCATGATAACATCCAGATACTCAAAAACCTTACCCAGGCGCTGACCGGTCTCTGCTGAGATAAACAGGGTCTCTGCATAGGGCATAAAGGAAAGAACCTGTCGAATCTTATTCTTAAACTCATTCATTGTCTTGTCGTTCTTTTCAATCAGATCCCATTTGTTGACAACGATGAGAATACCCTTACCACGATCATGGGCAATACCGGCAATCTTGGCATCCTGTTCCGTTACGCCTTCGGACGCATCAATCACCAGCATAACCACATCGGCACGTTCCACGGCGGAAACGGCACGAATAATGCTGAATCGCTCAATTTCTTCTTTGATTTTGCTCTTGCGGCGGATACCAGCCGTATCAATAAGAACGTATTCTTTCTTATTATACTTTACCACAGAGTCAATGGCATCTCGAGTGGTTCCTGCAATGTTGGATACAATGGCACGATTTTCTCCCGTCAACCGATTGACAATGGAGGATTTACCAACATTGGGTTTTCCGACAATGGCAATCTTGGGGCGATCATCTTCCGTGTCATCCACATTCAGTGTTTTGAAATGCTTCGTTACCTCATCGAGCATATCACCAATACCAAGACGAGAAGCAGCTGATACCGGGATAGGATCACCGATTCCCAGATTATAGAATTCGTATACATCCGGCATGTACTTCTGGAAACTATCTACTTTGTTGACAACAAGAACAACGGGCTTGCCGGATCTGCGAAGCATATCCGCTACTTTCGCATCGGAATCAACCAGGCCCTGATGAACATCCGTGATAAAAATGATGACATCTGCCGTTTGGATGGCAATCTCTGCCTGTTCTCTCATCTGGCTGAGAATAATGTCTTTGCTGTCCGGTTCGATTCCGCCGGTATCTACCAAGGTATAATTCATGTCCAGCCAGTTACAATCCGCATAAATTCGATCTCTGGTCACTCCCGGGGTATCCTGAACGATGGAAATTCTTTCTCCGGCCAATACATTAAATAAGGTGGATTTCCCCACATTTGGACGCCCTACGATGGCTACAATAGGTTTGCTCATAATTTACTCCTTCTTTTCGTATGCGGTATAGGCAGCAGTCTTTCCAGTTCTGCCTTCACCGGTCCAGGCGGCTAAGAGCTCAGCACCGTCCGATTTTACAATATTTATCGGAACTTGTAAAGTCGATTCCAACCAAGAAATGGTACGATCATCCAGAAATACTTCTTCCCCGCTTCTCAGCATATTTTCGGGCAGCAAAAGATATTCACCAAGATCTTTTTCCCGAAGCTGTGCTTCCAGGTCCTGTCCGGTAATCAGGCCTGACACTGTTATATTCTCCCCAAAGAAATGGTTTTTAATGGGATAAATATCAATCATAATACCAGGGTATTTTTTTTGAAGATTTTCTTTCAGCTGCTCCAGGAAAGGAGCCATAAGAAGTCCTGTTGCCAGGGATATATGACGTACTCTTCTATCTCCGGTCTGACTGTCTAAGGCTTCCATGAACTCATCATTCAACAGTCGAATCATCCCAACTCCGTTTTCTAACTGAATGTATCCGTCATAACGGTCTGCTTCCGGCATCGGCCGATTGGCCAGAATATAGAATTCATCGCTGGCATGAATAAAATGAATCCCCCATTTCTCATAAAACTTTTTTTGCCATTTTTCGACACAATCAATGGTCTTCTCGGCAATTTCTTTTGTAATTGGAGTCAGTGGATACAGATTATCGCGATAACGTGTCAGTCCCACGGGAACAACAGAGACACTCTGCATCGTTGGTACATATTGTTCCAGTTTTGAAATGGTGTCTTCCAGTTCTTTTCCGTCATTAATGCCGGCACAGAGAACAATCTGACCATTCATAGAGGTTCCGGCTTCATAAAGGCGGTCCAGCTTCTTTAAAGCTTCTCCGGCAAAACGATTGTTCAGCATCCGGCAGCGAAGTTCCGGATTCATGGTATGAATGGAAATATTGATGGGATCCAAATGGTAACGGATAATACGGTCAATATCATCGTCACTCATATTGGTGAGGGTCACATAATTTCCCTGAAGAAATGAGAGCCTGGAATCATCATCCTTAAAATAAAGGGTATCACGCATTCCCGGAGGCATCTGATCAATGAAACAGAAAATACATTTATTTCGACAGGAACGATATTCATCCATCAATCCGTTTTCAAAAACAATGCCGAGATCCTCATCCTCGTCTTTTTCCAATTCAAAAAGGATCTCTTCCCCTTCTTTTGTACAAACGAGAAGTTCCAGGTACTCATCCTGGCATAAATAGTCATAATCAAAAATATCTTCAATTGGCTGGTCATTAATAGCAAGAACGTAATCGCCCGGTTTCAGCTCCAATTCTTCCGCGATGGAACCCGGTTCAATCTGAAAAATACAATGTTTGTACTGTTTCATAAACTCCCCTGTTGTTTTTATCAGGCTGTTGTTTTTCAAACCTGATTTCTTTTTTATATGTTGTTTTCAGGATTTCGGGAGCGTGAAACGCGGAGAAATCCTTTTGTATCATAGAATAAATCAGTATAAAGTGTAGCATACTCTGGAGTAATTTGCAAATCCATTAAAATTTAAGGAAATACAGATTTCTTCCATGAAAAGTTACGAGAAAATCAAAGAATTTCGTCGAAGCTCTTGCGTTTCCAAAAGGAAAATGCTATAAAAAGGTAGTGTAGCTCGTTTATCGTACAGACAGTGGTATGAATTATTTCGCTTTTGTCAGGAAAATACATCTGTTTGTATGATCGTCGGGAATTTTATCGCAAATGGAGATCAATCAATGTCTAAAGATTATACCTTTAAAAACACAATTCCTCTTGCACCACTGAAGATCATCGCCATGGATAACTGTGCCGCATTCGGTAAAAAGGTGGATGATTATATCGTTGGATTTCGTAAGAATGATCAGGAAATTCTGAAACAGAGAGAATCCAATATTGAATTCCGTGGTTATGACAGAGATTCTTATCTGGTAAGCAGTTCCTGTCCCCGGTTTGGATCCGGCGAAGGAAAAGGAATGATCAATGAATCGGTTCGCGGATCTGACCTTTTTATCATTTCCGATGTTACGAATTATAGTATGACTTTTCCCATGTATGGAAAAGAGCATATGATGTCTCCGGATGATCACTATCAGGATCTGAAACGTATTATCTCAACTGCAATGACATCTGCAAGACGTGTTAATGTAATTATGCCCTTCCTGTATGAAAGCAGACAGCATAAAAGAACTCAGCGTGAATCTCTTGACTGCGCTATGGCTCTGGAAGAGCTGGTAAGTATGGGTGTAACCAATATTATTACCTTCGATGCTCATGATCCTCGTATCCAAAATGCGATTCCGCTTCATGATTTCGACAGTTTCCCTGCCGTATATCAGTTCATGAAAGCTCTGCTGACAAAGGATAAAAACATTCCCATTGATAAAGACTCTCTGATGATTATCAGCCCGGATGAAGGTGCCATGGGTCGTGCCGTATATCTGGCCAATAACCTGGGTGTTGATATGGGTATGTTCTATAAGAGAAGAGATTATTCCAGAATTGTTAATGGAAAGAACCCCATTGTCGCTCACGAATTCCTTGGTGCTGACGTAGCAGGAAAGACCGTGATTATCGTTGATGATATGATTGCTTCCGGTGACAGCATGCTGGATACCGCAAGAGAATTAAAAGAACGAAAAGCAAAGAATATTATTGTTTGCTGTACCTTTGGTCTCTTTACTTCCGGTTTTGAAAACTTTGACCGCTATTATGAGGCAGGTTATTTCGATTACGTTATCACAACGAATCTGAATTATCGGAAACCTGAGCTTCTTGAGAAACCCTGGTATCTGGAAGCGGATATGACCAAATACGTAGCTACGATTATCAATACCTTGAATCATGACGTATCCCTCTCCGGCGCTATGTCTCATACGGAGAAGCTGCAGAGACTAATCAATAATTACAAAAAGATGGATTGATTCCATGAAGAAGCTTCAGAAGAATTGATTTCTGCCGATTCAAGCTGCAGAAAATAAATTCGGTCAAAATAAAAAGTGCACAGACTGTGCACTTTTTATTTTGACTTCTATTATTTATTGTTCTTTCAGCATGAGAAAAGCAGCCAGAGTTCCTCTCTTTCCGCCCGTTGCACGATGGGAAAAGAGATAAGAAGAATTACAGCAGGTACAAATATCCGTAACCTGAATATTGGATGCTAAAACACCGGCAGCCAGTAAAATCAGACGATTGGCTTCCCATAAATTCAGTTGATATTTACCATTTCCTTTATCCTGAAGAATGGCAGGCCATTCCGGAATTTCAATGGAAGCAGCGGAATCCTTCTGAAGGTTCGAAATCAGTTCCTTAAAAGCAGCAGCCACGTCTTCACTTACTTCATAGCAGGACTGACAAATACTGGGACCTATAGCAGCAACAACCTGACTGGGATCGGTTCCATATTCGTCCTTCATGACAGTCAACGTTCTTTTCCCCATTTGATTTACAGTACCCCTCCATCCGGAATGACTGAGACCAATGGCACGATGAATCGGATCCACAAAATAAAGAGGGACACAGTCAGCAAAATGAGTTACGAGAGTAATTCCTGGGATATTCGTGACAAGACCATCTACATTGTCATAATCCCTCTCGATATGATAGCCTTTTCCTGCATCTTTCTCGGTAATCACTCTTACATTGGTCGTATGAGTCTGTCGAGACAAGACCATACGATGAGGATCAACGGATATGGCATCTGCCATACGGCGATAGTTTTCCCTGACGTTCGTTTCGGAATCTCCTTGCTTTGCTGCAAAATTCAAGGAACTGCAGAAACCGGTACTTACACCACCCATTCGTGTGGAAAAAGCATGAGTTACCATTCCCGTTTTCTCCAGCAGGGGGAAGGTCAGATAGGGAATCTCATTTACTGTATTGATTTTCAAAATTTCATCTTTTGATTTTCGTTTCAGGATCAGTTCTTTCATTTCATCTCCTACCTCAGTCAATCTACATACCGCCGAATGCATTTCGAAAATGAGAAAGCTTATCTCCCTGGAAACCTATGACATCAAAACGACAAAGAGTGTCCGGAGGGATATGCTGAGCAATCATATAATACTCTGCTACGCGGTAAATGGTATGCTGCTTGGATGCGGTCACTGCATCGGAAGCATTTCCGCAGAGCTCATTCTTCCGAAATTTCACCTCAATAAAAACGAGAGTTTGATGATCCATGGCAATCAGATCAATTTCGCCAAGACGGCAGCGAAAATTATGCTCCAGTATTCGATATCCATTCTGCCTCAGATATTCAGCGGCTGCTTCTTCATAATGGGTACCAGTATGGCGGCGATTGCCAAAGGATAGAGGGATAACATTTTTCAATTCCCGGAGCCTCCCTGATTATTATCTGCAGGAAGATTTCCTGTCCATATTTTCCGGATAAATGTTTTTCTGTGAATAGGACTGGGGCCATACGTTTTAATGGCAGCAGTATGGGCGGCAGTTCCATATCCTTTGTGCCTGGCAAATCCATATTCAGGATAAACGGAGTCCATATTTTTCATATAGTGATCCCTTGTTACTTTCGCCAGAATACTTGCGGCTGCAATGGATACACTCTTTGCATCACCTTTAATAATAGGTACCTGAAGTCCTTCCAGGTTCGGAATCGTTACAGCATCGTTCAAAAAAACATCCGGTCGGATACTTAACTGCTCCACCGCCATTCTCATAGCCTGATAAGTGGCCTGTAGAATATTGATTTCATCAATGACGTCAGGTTCCACCAGGCCAATTCCAAAAGAAATGGCTTTTTCCTGAATCTCATCGAACAAAATCTCCCGTCTTCTTTCCGTTACTTTTTTGGAATCGTTGAGATAAAGAATTTCACAATCCAAAGGAAGGATAACGGCAGCTGCCACTACCGGACCGGCCAGTGGACCGCGTCCCGCTTCATCAATCCCGCAGACTACCCCAAAATCTTTGTATTCTCTTTCAAAGACCTTCATTTGGTCAAGACGATTTCGTTCTTCTTCCAGGTTCAGTTTTTTTGCCATAATCGTTTAGCCTTCTTCCTTTGTATCCGATGCCGGGAGGTTATCTTCTTTCCGGAAGTCTCCATCGTCTGCAGGATTCTGAGGTTTTGTTTCCGATACTTCGGGAAACTCCAGAGTGATTCTGCCGAGTTTGCCGCTGCGGAATTCGTCCAGGAAAATGGAAGCAGCTTTATCCAGGTCAGGCTCGCCGCCTTTTTTCAGGCATTTTCTCTGAGCGGCGATGCTTTCCAGCAGAACGAAGGTGTCATCCGAGTCGGGAAGATCGGGATATCGTTGTGATAAAGCAATGGGGTATTTCTTCTTTAAAAATGAAATACCATGGCCTGCCAGCTCGGTAAGGTTAAGAACGTCATCATTGATAGATCCAACAAGTGCAAGACGAATTCCTACTTCTTCATCTTCAAATTTAGGCCAGAGAATACCGGGAGTATCCAGGAGTTCTACGGTTTTATTCAGACGGATCCATTGATTACCTTTTGTCACACCGGGTTTATTTCCTGTCTTTACACAGCCTTTTTTTGCCAGCGAATTAATAAAGGTAGATTTGCCCACATTGGGTATTCCGGCAACCATAGCCCTTACCGGTCTGTTCAAAATCCCTCGGCGCCGGTCTCTTTCGATTTTCTCCTGACAGGCTTTCTGAATGGTCTGCTGAACCTTTTTCATACCGCTTCCGGAGCGGGAATCCAATCGTACGACATAATAACCCTGACTTACAAACCAGTCTTCCCAGGCCTGATTCATTCGTTCATCTGCCAGATCGGATTTGTTCAGAATAATCATTCTGGATTTCTGCTTTCCAAGCTGATCAATGTCCGGATTGCGGCTGCTGATCGGGAGTCTGGCATCTACCAATTCAATTATCATATCAATTAGTTTGATGCTGTCCTCCATGGCTCTTCTTGCTTTGGTCATGTGACCGGGATACCATTGTATCTTCATAATAATATTTCCTCCCTGTCTGAATTTCCTGCGTTAAAATCAGCGAAGAAAACCAATGCTGTCCAGGGGAGAAACCCTGGCCCAAACCTTGCCTTGAATTTGTTTTCTGTTTACATTGCCAATATTAGCAAAACGACTGTCTTCACTGCTGTTGTTATTATCTCCCAACAAAAAGTACTCATTTTTTCCCAGTTCAATTTCCTGCTCAGCTAATCCGCTGATGGAAATATCGTCCGCCATATCTTTCGAATGTTCCAGTTCAGAGCCATTGATGTAGATTTTTCCTTCCAGAATCTGAACGGTTTCACCCGGCAGACCAATGATTCTCTTCACCTGAACTTTTTCTTCCGGTTCTTCAATGGTAAACTGAACCAGGTCGAATCGCTTCACATCAAAAATATGATAAGAGATTGCATTTACCAAAACCACATCACCGGAATTCAGAGTGGGTTCCATGGAGTGACCGGCAATCGTATGAGGATTCCCCATTCCCGTTACAAGAAAAACAGCAAGTGCAATCACAGCCAGAATATCAACCACCCAACCGGCTAAAATCTGTATCCGGTTTTTTTCATTATTCTCCTGGTAAAAACCCCAATTTATCATAAAACAATCCTCCGGAGATTTTTCGGCATATATGATAATAAGGGCACATACATAACATATGTGCCCTTAAACTCTGTAGATTTCTTATTTTACCAGTTCTTTTACCTTTGCAGCTTTTCCAACTCTGTCTCTCAGGTAGTTCAGCTTAGCACGTCTTACTTTACCATGACGAACCAGTTCAATCTTCTCAATACGAGGGGAATGAATCGGCCAGGTTCTCTCAACGCCAACGCCGTTGGAGATCTTACGAACGGTGAAGGTTTCTCTTGCGCCGCCGCCCTGTCTCTTCAGAACGATACCTTCAAATACCTGTACACGTTCTCTGTTTCCCTCTTTGATGATAGCGTATACTTTCACAGTATCACCAACAGAGAAATTACCTACATTTTCTTTCAGCTGAGCATCTTCAATTTTCTTGATAATGTCGTTCATGTGTTTCCTCCTATTTTATAGGCGTTCTTAATACCTTCTGTAACAGAGGACCGCCCGTAATCACACGCCAGAATACTATAACATATTTCTTCTATTTTCGCAAGTCTTTTTTTAATGTTTCCAGATATTTCCTGTCTTTTTTATCGAGAACAGCGTCTTCCAGAAGATCCGGTCTTCTTTCCCATGTGCGGAGAAGGGACTGTTCTCTTCTCCATTTTTCAATATTGGCATGATGTCCCGACAGGAGAACCTCCGGAACCCTTTCTCCCTCAAAAACTTCAGGTCGGGTATATTGGGGATATTCCAGAAGATTATCATGGAAGGATTCAAATTCAGCAGACTCTTTATTGTTCAGCACGCCGGGAACAAGGCGTGAAATAGCATCAATCATAACCATGGCGGGTAATTCACCGCCAGTCAGGACGTAGTCTCCTATGGAAACGTAGTCTGTAACGATTTTTTCCAGGGCTCTCTCGTCAATACCTTCATAATGACCGCAGAGAAAAACAAGGTTGGAGCAGGAAGCGAATTCTTCTGCCATTGCCTGATTAAAAACTTTTCCCTGGGGGGTTACGTAGATAACCCGGGGAGCTTCTTCATACTGACCGCGAATTGCTTCAAATGCACGGCATACGGGACCGGCCTGCATCACCATACCGGCACCGCCGCCATAAGGATAATCATCTACATGGCCATGTTTGTTGTCTGAATAATCACGGATGTTGGTTACTTCCAGATGAATGCTTCCATTCTCCTGGGCACGGCCGAGAATACTGGTTCCACAGCCCTGCTTAATCATATCAGGAAATAGTGTCATTACATGGAAATTCATAGATCCATCAATCCTTCCATCATGTGTACGATCATTTTTCCCTCTTCCAGACTTACACTCTGCACACACTGGGCAATGGCGGGAAGAAGAAGTTCTTTTTCATCGGTCTGAACGACATATACATCGTTTGCTCCCGTCTGAATGACTTCGGAAAGAGTTCCCAGTTCTTCGCCCTCATCGGTGTATACCGTCAAACCAATGAGATCAGCAACAAAATACTCATCCTTTTTCAGGGGAACAGCGTCTTTGCGGGGAACAAACAAACCGCTTCCTTTGTACCGTTCTATATCATTAATATTATCAATCCCCTTAAACTTTAGAAGGACCATTTGTTTGGCAAAACGTACGCTTTGAATCTCAAGAACAAATTCTTCTTTTTCCGTTCTCATGATTACCTGCTTCAGACGACGAAAACGTTTCGGATCATCCGTCGTAGGAAATACTTTGATTTCGCCGCGAACACCGTGGGTATTCGCGTAAATGCCCACCTGAAAAAAATCTTCCACGGTATACCTCCTTTATGATCTGAGCAAAGAAAAGGCAGCCCTCTGGCCGCCCGTTCTTTACTGGATATCTAATGTAACCCTTGTCTCTTCCTTAGAAGCTGCTGCTTTCACTACAGAACGAATTGCTTTGGCAATACGTCCCTGTTTACCGATTACCTTTCCCATATCGGAAGGTGCAACTTTTAATTCAAGCAAAGTCTCCTTCTCGGTAACAGTCTCTGTTACGACAACTTCATCCGGGTTGTTAACCAGAGATTTCGCGATTACTTCTACTAATTCTTTCATTGCGTATTCCTCATTTTGTTCATATATCACGGCATTCCCAGCAAAGTACCAGGCATAATATAACAGAAAAATGTGCCGGGGACGCCCAAATGATCAACATTTGGGCCTGTCCGGCTTCACTTATCCGCTGTCACTGACTATATTCAGTCAACGGAATGCCGTACTGAACAGTTATTCTTACTCAATACCAGCGATCTTGAAAAGCTTAGCAACAGTCTCGGTGGGTTTTGCACCGTTAGCCAGCCACTTTTTAGCTTTCTCCTCATCGATTTTGATTACGCTGGGCTCCTTGGTAGGATCATAGATACCAATCTCTTCGATGAATCTACCATCACGAGGATATCTGGAATCTGCAACCTGAACTCTATAGAAAGGAGCTTTCTTTTTTCCCAGTCTGGTCAGACGAATTTTTACTGCCATTGTTGTTTCACCTCCTAAAACTTACGTTTCCGCAGCTATTCTGCATAAGCGGAATAACTCCTGTTATTTAATATTTATTTAAAAGGGTAAGTTGAACATCCCTTTTTTTCCAAAACCACCCATTCGGCTTTTTTTACCCATCATACCGGACATCTGTTTCATCATTTTCTTACTCTGATCAAATTGTTTGATCAGACGATTTACTTCCGAAATATCCACACCGGCTCCGGCAGCGATTCTTCTCTTCCGGCTTACATTTAAAATCTCCGGATGGGAACGCTCTTCCTTTGTCATGGAATAAATGATGGACTCGATTCTTCGAATGGATTTGTCATCCGGCATTTCCACATCTTTCAGCTTATTTCCCACACCGGGAAGCATACCGAGGATATCGCTGAAACTTCCCATTTTACGGATCTGAGCAAACTGATCCAGGAAATCATTGAAATCGAAATCTGCTTTGCGGATTTTCTGTTCCATCTCCCGGGCTTTCTCTTCATCAACCGTATCCTGAGCCTTCTCAATCAGAGAAAGAATATCTCCCATGCCGAGGATTCGGGAAGCCATTCGATCCGGGTAAAACTGTTCCAGATCGGAGAGTTTTTCACCCATACCAACATAGAGAATAGGTTTTCCGGTAACGGCTCGAATCGATAAAGCAGCACCGCCTCGTGTATCACCATCTAATTTGGTAACAATGATTCCGTCCAGACCGACTTTTTCATTGAAGGAACTTGCCACATTAACGGCATCCTGACCCGTCATGGCATCAACCACAAGAACTGTCTGATGTACTGTTAAGGCTTCCTTGATGGCGATCAGTTCATCCATCATCTGTTCGTCAATGTGAAGACGGCCAGCCGTATCAATAATAACTACATTCAGCCCATTTTTCTGGGCATGTTCCAGGGAAGCTTTTGTAATGTCCACCGGAGAATGATTATCACCCATGGTGAAAACAGGAACTCCCTGTTTTTCACCGTTTACCTGAAGCTGTTTAATGGCAGCAGGACGATATACGTCGCAGGCAACAAGCAGAGGCTTTCTGCCGCTGGACTTGAGCTTACCGGCAATTTTTGCGGCGGTGGTTGTTTTACCTGCACCCTGAAGACCAGCCATCATAATGACAGTCAGTTGATTGGAAGGATTCAAAGCGAGTTCTGTTGTCTCAGATCCCATCATTCGAATCAGTTCTTCATGCACAATCTTTACTACCATCTGACCGGGGGTAAGACTATTCAGAACATCCATGCCGATGGCTCTTGCTTCAACATCTTTTACAAACTGCTTAACAACCTTAAAGTTTACGTCAGCTTCCAGTAAAGCCATCTTAACTTCTTTTAATGCAAGTTTTACATCTTCTTCGCTAAGCCGTCCTTTGCCCTTCAGCTTTTTAAATATGTTCTGCAGTTTATCGGATAAACTTTCAAATGCCATCTATAACTCTCCAATTTTTCGGGATATTATCTCGATTTTCTTAACACATTCCGGATTGCCGGTGCGTTCATACTCCTGAGTCAGATCATGAATTTCCGCCACCAGCTGTCTGGTATCCTGAAATTTTTGAACCAGCCCCAGTTTACTTTCATATTCATGCAAGGTGCGGTCACAACGCTTTATCAGATCATGTACTCCCTGTCGGCTGATCTGATGAACCTCAGCTGCTTCCGAAAGGGAATAATCCCCAAATACCACATCTTCGTATACTTGTTTCTGATGGTCGGTTAAAAGCTCACCATAAAAATCATAGAGTAAACTCTGTTCTAGAATTTTTTCCACAATCACTCACCTGCATTATAATACCTGACTTTAAGTGTTTTGTCAAGGTTTTTTTCTTTACAGCTGCAATCGTTTATATTTATTTGAATATATTTATTTCATATCAATCTGTGCAGCTTCATGATTTTTTGACCTCAATCATAGGAACTGAATTTCTGCGTTAAAAGAAAGTCAGTTGCTGCACTCTCAAAATCGATTCCATTATTCGAAATCCGTCATTTATTCTTGATAAAAAAGCTTCTGTTTTGTGTTTGGCGGGACAAATGAACATAATAATGTAAATTAAAAAATAAAGGAAAAAGTATTTCTTTTGATAATTCGCTTCTCCCACTCATAGTTTTCTGAGCCATGAAAGCCCTGTTGTTTCCAGAAATTGGAACAATGATTGCAGAGTTTTGACAAGCGAAATACGTTGGCATTATTTTGCCTCATTTTTGTTTCAATCATTTTCCAGGATGCAGAACCGATTCCCTGATGGCGATAATTGCTTTTGATAAAAAAGCCCTTCACGTAACACTGGTTTTTTTTGAATTCGTAAATGCAGAAACCAAGACTTTTTTCACCATCCGTTATGAGAAGTATGGCAGGCGATCCCAGTTGTTTGTCAAGACGATGCTCAAAATCGCTGCGAAAACGATCCGACAGATACCATTCCAGGTATATGTCATCCAAAAGATCCGTATGGGATAATTCGATAATGTAATTATCGAACATATGCCAAAATGATTTAAAATCCGCTTCCGATGCAGGTTTCATAATACAGGGAAATTGCTTCAATCTAACTCCTTTTCCCGCGGACCTGCCGCGCATGTACAGCTAACCAATAAAATTGTTCAGGTTAATATTTAATGAGACCAACAAATAACAGCCTCCCAGAATATACAAAAGAGCAGCCGTTACTAAAAGCAGGTGTAAATATCTCTTATTTTTCACGGATTCCCTTCCTTTCTGTTTAATTTGTATTTACATATTAATAGACGAAAGAAAAGGTGATTTTATTACAAAAAAACATAAAATAAGAATTAAATGTTTGTTACAAAAATTTAACATACAAAATAAGAATGTGAAGAACCGTGTTATTTGATTCTTCACATTCTATTTTATCAGAGAATTTTTTAGAAATTATGAAATATCATGAAATATTTCATTAAATGTTACGACTTCTTTGCTGCAGCCTCGTCATTTTTCGACGAATCAAAGCTTCCAACGAGGTAAATACCAAAGATGATTAAAATTCCGCCAAGAATTGCTGTGATACTGGGCAATTGGAAGAAAAAGATAATGCCAAGTATGGAGGCAAAAACCGGTTCCATCAGCTTTGCGGTAGAGATAAAAGATGCTTCTACGTATTTCAATCCCCAGCTGAAAATACTATGGCCAAGTAATGTGCAAAGGATTGCCATACCTCCGGCAATCAGATAGTCCTGGACGGGATAACCTGTAATCGGTGTGTGACGAAGTGTCATAAATACAAGGGTAGTCAGAGCAGCAATCCAATAGACAATGGTTGTGTATAAAGTAGTTGTCATTGTTTTACGGCAAATCTTTCCCATGATGGTATAAACGGACATGGCGGCAGCACCTAAAAGTGCAATAATATCTCCTCTTAAGAGATCCGTTCCTCCTCCGGCATCTCCCAGGGCAACAATTCCGCTTCCCAGGAAGGTGATAATGATACCGATCCAACCCTGTCGACTGATTTTTTCATGGAAGAAAAACATCATGACGAAGGAAACAAAGAATACTTCTGTATCTACCAGAAGAACGGAGGACGCAATACTTGTGTACTGAATGGATTCAAAATAGGCTGTAAAATGGAGAGCCAGAAAAAATCCACTGATAAGACAACAGATCAGATTTCTTGCAGTCAGGCTGGCTTTTTCTTTACGTAAAGAAAGAAGTGCCGGTACTGTTAATATAGCTGCAGCTATCAGCATGCGATAAAAGACCAAAACCATGGATGGAGCCGTGGAGGACTTCACAAGAACTGCAGAAAAAGAAACTCCTACAACTCCGAGCAGAATTATTATTTTTTTTATAGAAATAGATAATTTCATATCGGAATTCACTTCTTCCTTATTGAGGAACCACAATTTCACCGGCGACTGCAGCAGCAGCTGCTGTTGCGGGAGAGGCCAGATAAATTTCTACTTTAGAAGTTCCCATTCTTCCAAGGAAATTACGGTTATTGGTTGCAACTACTCTCTCTCCGTCTGTCAGAATACCACCGGTTCTTCCGCAGCAGAGTCCGCAGCCGGGATGGGTGATAATTGCACCTGCTTCCGAGAGAGTCTGAAGGGTTCCATTCGCAAGAGCCTGTCGATAAATCTTACGGCTTGCCGGAGTGATGATTAGCTTTACAAAGGGAGAAACCTTTTTTCCTTTCAGAATCTTTGCTGCACACATCAGATCTTCCAGGCGGCCATTGGTACAGGATCCAATGAAGACCTGATCAATCTTTGTTCCAATCAACTCAGAAGCCGGTTTAATATTATCTACCTGAGAAGGACATGCCAGAACAGGGACAAAATCTTCTGCTCGGTAATTAATTACCCGAACGTAGGAAGCATCTGCATCTCCAATCAGATCTTTCTCTATATCAGTCAGAGTAATCTCACAGTATTCTGCTGTTTTTTCATCGGGAGAAAAGAGTGCACATTTTGCTCCGGCTTCAATGGCCATATTGGACATGGTCATTCTGCTGGCAACCGACATATTTTCAATGGTGCTTCCTGAAAATTCCAGAGCTTTATAGGTAGCTCCGTCTGCTCCCAGATCCCCGATCAGACGAAGAATGATATCTTTAGAGGTAACATTGGAAGGAAGTTCACCTTCAATATTCACACGGATGGTTTCAGGAACTTTAACCCAGAGAATACCGGTTCCAAGAATGCTGGCCATTTCGGTATAACCGATACCGGAGGAAAAGGCACCAACGCATCCATAAGTAGTGGTATGACTGTCCGTTCCGAAAACAACATTGCCGGGCTTAACGTAACCAGCCTCCGTCATGAGCTGATGACAGATACCATCCGAACGATGTACATTTTTCAAACCATATTTTTCGGCAAAAGCATTTCCCTTCTGAAAATGTCGGGTGTCATCAATCTGGCTGGCAGGAACAAGATGATCATAAATCAAAACAACTTTGTCCGGATCCCAGAGCTTCTGAAAGCCCATTTCTTCAAATTTGTCTGCTACGAAAGGAATGAAGATATCGTGAATCATGACACGGTCTACATTTACGTTTACGATGTCACCAGCCTTAACGGAATCAAGACCGGTATTTTTCTGAATGATTTTTTCAATAATTGTATAACCCATGATTTCCTCCTAATCCAGACCATTGCGTTTTCGCATTGCCTTTACCAGACCTCCAGCGTTGATGATGTCTACCAGATTCTGAGGCAATGAAGCAATGGGAAACTCTCCGTCGGCTGTTCGGATGCAGTGATTGATCTCTACTTCAACCTGATCTCCTTCCTTTACTGCTTCCTGAATATTCGGATTTTCAATCAGAAGCAAACCATTGTTGATGGCATTGCGGAAAAAGATGCGGGCAAAAGATTTGGCAACGACACAGCGAATTCCCAAAGCTTTAATAATTTCCGGTGCCTGTTCTCGGGAGGAACCGCAGCCAAAATTCTTTCCTGCAACGATGATATCTCCCGGCTGGATCTGACCGGCCAGTTCGGGACGAAGAGGCGAAAATGCGTAGGGTTTCATATCTTCAACTGTTTTCAGTGCCAGATACTCGGTGGGGATGATAATATCTGTATCAATATCGTCTCCCAGTACCCATACTTTTGCAGTAAATTTTTCACTCATATTTTTTCTCCTTCTTTTCTGCCAAGAGTATTCAGCAGAAAATGTTATCTAAGTATAAAACACGTTAATTGTCGTGGATTATACAAGCATATCCGCTGTAGTAATTTCACCGGTGATGGCGGAGGCAGTTACCGTTGCCGCATTTGCAAGGTACACATAGGAATTACGATGACCGGCTCTTCCTTTGAAGTTTCTGGTACCGGTACTGATCAGGACCTCATTTTCACCAATAACACCCTGGCAGCTGCCCCAGCATACACTGCAGTTGGGATTCATGACAATAGCTCCCGCTTCCATAAAGATGTCAATCAGACCTTCTTCCATGGCAGCCTGATATACTTCACGGCTGGCAGGTACCACAAGGAAACGTACGAGAGGATGTACTTTTTTGCCGCGAATGATGGATGCACCAACACGCAGATCTTCCAGACGTCCATTATTGCAGGAACCCAAAAAAGCTTCGTCAATTTTTGTTCCGGCACATTCTGCTGCCGGTACCACATTGTCTACAAAATGAGGTTTTGCCACAATCGGAACAATTTTCGATAAGTCAATATCATATACCTGGGCAAATTCAGCATCATCGTCACTGAAAAATAAAGCTTTCGGTTCTCTTCCTCGCTGGTTCAGATATTCCTGAGCAACTTCATCCACTTCCATAAGGGCAGTCTTCGCACCGGCTTCCACACAGAGATTACAGATGGAGATTCGATCACTCATGGAAAGAGTAGACAGACCTTCACCAGCGAATTCCATACATTTGTAATTGGCACCATTTGCGCCAATCTGACCGATAATCGTAAGAATCAAGTCTCTGGCATAAGAGCCTTCCGGCAGTTTTCCGGTTAAATTAAAGCGCAGAGTTTCCGGAACCATAACCCAGGAAGTTCCTGTAACCATGGCATAAAGATAATCGGTGCATCCTACACCGGTACCAAATGCACCCAAAGCACCATAAGCACAGGTGTGGCTGTCCGCACCGAAAATCAGCTCACCGGGGCGAACATGTTTCTCCATCATTACCTGATGACAAACACCTTCCCCTTCATAAAAAGTAATATTGTTGGCGCGGGCAAAGTCTCTCATCTTCTTATGGGAAGCAGCGGTTTTGGGACTGTCCGAAGGGATATTGTGGTCCACAATCCATACCAGTTTGCTGATATCGCTGATGTGGGGATTTTTCAGTTTATTGTACATATCAATGGTTAAATGAGTCGTTCCATCATTACTCATCAGCCGATCGAGTTCCACAGTATGGATCTCACCAGCTTTTGCCTGTTCCACACCGGCAGCACAGGCGATAATCTTTTCAGCCATTGTCATTCCCATGTCAGTTATCCTCCCGATTCAAAGATGCAATCAGTCCGCCTTCATCCAGTATTTTCTGCATCTGGGCAGGCAGTTTTGTGCAGGTAAATTCCTGACCTGCAGTTTTTACAATACCTTCTTCCAAAAACAGTTCCATATCATCCTGATCTGCTACATGGTCGTAAAGATCCCGGCATACAATAACAGGAAGACCAATATTAATAGCATTACGATAGAAAATTCTGGCAAAGGATTTTGCCAATACGGCCTTTACTCCCAATGCCTTAAGAACGGCAGGTGCCTGTTCTCTGGAAGAACCACAGCCAAAATTCTCTGCAGCTACCACAAAATCACCAGCCTGTACTTTATTGGCAAATTCAGGATCCAGAGATTCAAAAGCATGAACCTTCATTTCATCAATGGTAGGGTAGAGAAGATACTGGGATGCAATAATCTGGTCAGTATCTACATCCGTGTGAAATCTGAATATTTTCCCCATGATTTTACTCCTTTTTCGATTTCTCATTTATGTGTCTGAACTTGCAAAAGCTGCAGAAGAATACTCTTCTACAGCTTTTGCACGGTTTGATGCTCATGATTCACTTACATGAACAAAAGCCGCTTTTCTTATATTTCAATGGAAAAAAGCTGTTCTGACAATCATCGCGGCCTTATGCCAATCATGTATTCTATCAGCTTTATTCAGCCTCGTCAATTGCTTTACCAATGTCGGAGCGATAATACATTCCCTGGAAATTCACCAGCTTTACAGCTTCATAAGCATTGGCTCTGGCTTTCTTCAAATCATCGCCCAAAGCCGTAACACCAAGTACTCTTCCTCCGTTGGTTACGATTTTTCCGTCTGTAAGCTTGGAGCCGGCATGGAATACAACATAACCATCTTTATCACGGAAATTCTCCAGACCGGTGATTTCAAATCCTTTTTCATAGGATACCGGATATCCGCCGGAAGCCAAAACAACACAGACGCAGGCGTTGTCTTCAAACTGCAGGTCGATTTGATCCAAAGTGCCGTCAATGCAGGCTTCAAACACTTCCACAATATCGTTTTTCATGCGGGGAAGAACAACCTGAGCTTCGGGATCGCCGAAACGTGCATTGTATTCCAGAACGCGGGGACCCTTTTCAGTGAGAATCAATCCAAAGAAAATAATTCCCTTGAACTCACGTCCTTCGGAACGCATGGCATCTACTGTTTTCTGGTATACGTAATCACGGCAGAATTTATCCACTTCTTCTGTATAGAAAGGACTGGGAGAAAATGTACCCATACCGCCGGTATTTAATCCCTGATCTCCGTCAAGAGCACGTTTGTGGTCCTGAGCAGATGTCATGGTCTTAATGGTTTTTCCATCAACGAAAGAAAGGACAGATACCTCGCGGCCAACAAGAAATTCTTCAACTACAAGTCGATTTCCTGCAGAACCGAATTTCTTATCCATCATGATTTCCTGAACACCGGCCATAGCTTCTTCTTTAGTCTGGCAGATAAGAACACCTTTACCCAATGCAAGACCATCTGCTTTCAGTACGATGGGGTAATCCGATGTTTCCAGATATTTCATGGCATCTTCCGGATTGTCGAAAGTCTCATAAGCTGCCGTAGGTATATCGTATTTTTTCATCAAGTCTTTTGAGAATGCTTTAGAACCTTCCAGAATGGCAGCATTTTTGCGAGGTCCGAATACACGGAGACCCTCTGCTTCAAAAGCATCTACAATACCGCCGACCAGGGGATCATCCATACCAATTACCGTGAGGTCGATGGATTCTTTCTTGGCAAAATCCACTAATTTTTCGAATTCCATGGCACCAATGGGTACACATTCTGCAATTTCACCAATCCCGGCATTACCGGGAGCACAATATATTTTATCAACTTTGGGGCTCTTGGCAACTTTCCATGCAAGTGCATGTTCTCTTCCGCCGCTTCCCACAATCAAAACCTTCATGGGTTATTCCTCCTGATTTTTCTTGTCTGCAATAAGCTGGATGGCCTGAGGAAGAATTTTCCATTCGGCCTCCTCCATAATTCTTCTCTGAAGAGTTTCCGGGGTGTCATCCTCTTTTACTTCAACTGCTTTCTGCAGGATGATGGGACCGGTATCTGTTCCATCATCAACGAAATGTACCGTAGCTCCCGAAATTTTTACTCCTCTGGCAAGAGCTGCCTCATGAACTTTTAATCCATAATAACCGGTTCCGCAGAAAGAGGGAATCAGGGAAGGATGAATATTGATGATCTGATTCGGATAACGCTCAACCATTTTTTTCGGAATTACCACGAGGAATCCGGCCAGGACAATCAGATCCAACTGAAACTCTTCCAGTTTTGCCAGAAGTGCATCGTTGAAAGACTCACGATCGGGAAAATCCTTGGGAGAAACACAGAATGCAGGAATATTGTGATTTTTTGCTCTGGTAAGAGCATAGGCATTGGCATTATTGCTGATGACAACTTCAATAGAAGCACCAGTTATTTTTCCATTTTCCACATGATCAATGATGGACTGCAGATTGGTTCCGCCGCCGGATACCAGAACTCCAACTCTTAACATAAGGTTACTCCTTTTTCACCAGCTTCTACAGAACCAACTACGTAAGCTTTTTCGCCGGCAGCTTCAATTGCCTGGATCGCTGCATCAACATCGGCAGGATCTACTCCCAGCATCATTCCGATACCCATATTGTAAGTATTGTACATCATCTGGTCTTCAATCTGACCTTTTTCCTGCATCAGACGGAAAATGGGAGGAATCGGATAGCTGTCTTTCTTTACTACAGCACGAATTCCTTCCGGAAGCATTCTCGGGATATTCTCATAGAATCCTCCGCCGGTAATATGGCTGCAGGATTTGATGGTAATACCGGCTTCCTTTACGGATTTCAGTGCTTTTACATAGATTTTGGTGGGAGTCAGAAGGGCATCGCCCAGAGTGCAGCCCAGTTCATCATAATAAGTGGCGAGACTTTCTTTTGTCATATCAAATACTTTACGAACAAGAGAGTATCCATTACTGTGAACGCCGGAGGAAGCAATGCCAACAAGAACATCACCGGGCTTCAGATTTTCACCGGTAATCATTTTCTTGCGGTCTACAATACCTACAGCAAATCCAGCCAGGTCATATTCATCGACAGGATAGAACCCAGGCATCTCAGCAGTTTCTCCGCCGATCAGAGCAGCTTCAGACTGTTTGCAGCCTTCGGCAACACCGGATACGATGTCTGCAATCTTTTCAGGAACATTCTTTCCGCAGGCAATATAATCCAGGAAGAACAGAGGCTCACCGCCGGCACAGGCGATATCATTTACGCACATGGCCACACAGTCAATACCAATCGTATTGTGACGATCCATGAGGAAAGCAATTTTCAGTTTGGTACCAACACCATCGGTACCGGAAACAAGAGTGGGTTCTTCCATGTCTTTAAAAGCGTTCATGGAAAATGCACCGGAGAATCCTCCGATATTTCCCAGAACTTCCGGACGCATGGTTTCTTTGACGTGTTTTTTCATCAGTTCTACAGAACGATATCCGGCTTCAATATCTACACCGGCTTCTTTGTAATTCATAGCCATTTGTTGTCTCTCCCTACATTTCTTCTAAGTATTTTTTATAACCAACGTTTTCCAGTTTTTCAGCTTTCTTTTCGACCATATCCTTCAGTTCACTGCTGTAAGCAGCAACTTTGGCAGTCAGTTCTTCATTGCCCAGGGCAACAATTTTGGCAGCCAGCAATCCAGCGTTCAGTGCACCATTGATTGCCACGGTAGCAACAGGAATTCCCGGAGGCATCTGAACAATGGAGTAGAGGGAATCTACGCCGCCGAGAGCCTTCGTCTGTACCGGCACACCAATGACAGGAAGAACTGTCTTGGATGCAACCATTCCGGGAAGATGAGCAGCACCGCCGGCACCGGCAACAATAACCTGAATGCCTCTTTCTGCTGCGTGCTCTGCGTAATCGAACAGCCGATCCGGAGTGCGATGAGCAGATACGATGGTCATCTCATAGGGAACTCCCAGTTTGTCCAGCATCTCTCCGGCTTTTGACATAACCGGAAGATCTGAATCACTTCCCATAATAATTCCAACAATTGGTTTCATAATAACCTCCTCTATCATGATATGAGGAATCTCACGTACGGAACGGAATTACGATTCAGATTCCCCCACCTGAAATTGAATTAAATTCCAAGAACCTGATGAGCTCCCCGAACTTCAGCCAAAGCTTCTTCCAGAGTCTCTCCGGTTGCTGTAATATGTCCCATTTTTCGTCCGACTTTTACCTGCTCTTTTCCATAAATATGAATTTTCACGTTAGGGAAAGCGTAGGCCTTATCAAGACCGGTCAGACAGGCATTGCCGTTGCGGTCGCCAATGATATTTTTCATAGCGGTAGGACGAATCAGAGCAGCATTGCCAAGAGGCATACCCAAAATAGCACGAACATGCTGTTCGTATTGGGAAGTATAGCAGCCTTCAATGGTATAGTGACCGGAATTGTGGGGACGGGGAGCCAGTTCATTTACAAGTATATGTCCATCACGAGTTACAAACAATTCAATACACATCATACCGCAGGCATCGAAAGCATGAAGACATGCCTTTGCCACTTCCATGGCTTCTGCTGCGGAAGCATCAGAAATGACTGCCGGTACGGTTGTCTCATCAAGAATACTGTTCTTATGAACATTTTCAGCAACCGGGAACACGGAAATCTCTCCGTTTTCGCTGCGGCATGCCAGAATAGAAACTTCTTTTTCGAAATCAATACAGCGTTCTGCCATTAAGGGTAGGGATCCTGCTCCCAGTGCCTTATATGCCGTTTCAATTTCTCCGCTGTTTTCAATGACTGCATTACCTTTTCCGTCATAGCCGCCGGTGCATGTTTTTAAAATCAACGGATAACCGTAGATTGCTGCGGCCGCTTCAATATCTTTAATTCCCTCTACTCCCATGAAATCCGGAACAGGAATATTGTGTTTGGCCAGCCAATTTTTCTGAACCAGTTTGTTCTGAATTCGGGACAGAGTTTCTGCACTGGGATATACCTTGTGGCCTTCTTTTTCCAGACGACGAAGTGCTTCCACGCTGATATGTTCAAATTCATATGTCACCACATCGACATCCTGAGCCATTCGGATGATTGCATCCACATCATCAAAACCGGCTACGATATGTACATCGGCAATACTGTGGGCCGGACAGTTTTCCGTCGGATCCAGAACAGCAAACTGTGTATCCAGTCTTTTTCCATCCAGAATCATCATTTTGCCAAGCTGGCCGCCGCCAATTATTCCAATTTTCTTCATGTATCCTCCTCAACAGCACTTAGCCGAAAATAAATCCAATGATATAAATCAGTACGGAAAGAACAGAAATCGTTCCATTGGTATAGATCCCTACTTTCCAGGGAATCTTGCTTTCTGCTTCAACGGAATAATGACCATAGCAGGTAACACCGATCCCGAGAAGACTGAGAAAGAATGCGAGGTATCCCAGAATGCAGATCAGGATTCCTGCATTCCCATCGGTCACCACTGCACGAATCAGACATCCGGCAATAATAACCAATTCCAGTCCAAATAAAGCCAATGCAGCTTCCATAAAACTGATCGACTGAAAACGTTCTGCCAGGCTCTTCTTCTCAATGAACTGAATGCCGTCCTTTGTCCGTTTCCACTTGACTTTAGACATTAGTGAACTCCATACTCTTCATAGTAACGATCAATTGCTTCTTTCATGGAATCATCGATGATAACCTGTCCTTTGTAGGGACGATTATGAAGATGTTCAACTACTTCAGCCATGGTAACAATGGCAACGGTATCCATTCCATAGGTATCTTGGATTTCATCCAGAGCACTCTTTTGTCCTGTACCTCTTTCCATACGATCCACAGAAACAACCAGTCCGCGGATATCCACTTCACCCTGGGATTTCAGAATCGGAACGGTCTCACGTATGGAGGTTCCTGCTGTGGTAACATCCTCAATAATGACAATGCGGTCACCATCCTGAATGGGGCTTCCCAACAGAATACCCTTGTCACCATGATCCTTGATTTCCTTTCGGTTGGAACAGTAGCGAACATTCATTCCATACTCTTCACTGAGTGCGATGGATGTTGTTACTGTCAGAGGAATCCCCTTATAAGCCGGTCCAAAAAGTACATCAAAATCCGTTCCGTACTTTGCAGCAATGGCCTTGGCGTAATACTGTCCAAGCTTTGCCAGCTGACTTCCGGTACGGTAAAATCCTGTGTTGACAAAAAACGGGGTTTTTCTTCCGCTCTTAGTGACAAAGTCGCCAAATTTGAGGACCTGACAGTCTACCATGAATTCGATAAATTCCTGCTTATACTGTTCCATAAACTCAAAACTCCTTTATTATGCGGATTACCGCAATTAGTATTTAAAATGTGTTATACTGTGCGTTTGTGACGATGGCATTTTCCATATTGAAGGCTGTCATTCATCGGTCGCATAGGTTTGTATCCTTTTCGTAGAAATTCATGAAAGATTTCGTGAAAGATTTGCCCAGAATACGAACATATACTAACATAAATTCTTTTATTTTTCAATAATCAGCCCCCTGTTATTGTCGAAAACAGGGTTTTGCTTCAACTGTATGTAATATGAGACGGGATTTTTGAGACAAAAAGGAAGGAGTACTGCGTCTGACCTGCAATCCGTTCGGATTTCAGATCATTCTGCAGCACTCCCAAGAGCGTTTTATTTAAGGCTGAAACAGATTTTCAAGTTCAGAAACCAGGTCCGTCTCAACGATGCGGTATACCTTTGTTCCCGATGAACTGTCAATCATATAGTACCGATTCTGTTCAGGCTGAATCACCAGTTCGTACTGACTGGAATATTCATCTGCATCAATAAGGATATCAATCGTGCTTTCGTCCCTCTGGAAACGGGCTTGCCCAAAGAAATCTCTTTTAAAGGTAATATCCTTTAAGAGTGCGATTACGGCTTCCTCATATTCCGAATCCGCCATTTCCCGGTCTTCTGAAAGAAATATGGTTACGGAGTTAATGTTTTTCAGCAATTGCTTTGGTCTGTTAAGCAAAATAACAGCGGAAAACAAAATAAGAATTCCCAATGCAGCGGATATAATCCATTTTCTTTTCATAATGTGTATCCTCCTTTCATTTTTCGCCTATACATATAAGTCATATGTATATTAGCACATTCCTTCTGTTTTTACAATAACTTATATTAATCGGCTAATTTTCATGTTTGGCGTTATATATAGGCAAAAATATATGCAAGCAGATATTTTTTGTCCAGTTGTCCCTTGGCTCATACTATATAGATGAAACAAATAAAATCGGGCAGAAATACCATCGTGCTGCCCTGTTCAACGGATGAAAAAGACAAACGTGTATTTTCTGCCCGATTTTACTATATTCGTAATTTAACTATTATTTATAATAATATAATGAGTTGCTTGACAAATGAGCCATGGACAAGTTAATCCAGACGAATCTGGGATACTTCAGTAAAACCGAAACGATCCATATAATCCTGAATTCCATCAATAATATCCAGAGTAACGGTAGGATTATGAAAATTGGCAGTCCCCACAGATACAGCAGATGCACCAGCCATAAGGAATTCAATGGCGTCTTCCGCAGATGCAATACCTCCCATGCCGATGACAGGAATGGATACGGCGTGAGCTGCCTGATAAACCATACGTACAGCAATTGGTTTAATAGCAGGACCGGACATACCTCCCGTCTTATTGGCAATGGCAAAACGACGGCGGTAAATGTCAAATTTCATTCCTGTCAGGGTATTGATCAGGGAAATCGCATCGGCTCCGCCGGCCTCTGCTGCTTTTGCCATAACCGTAATGTCCGTTACATTTGGACTGAGCTTCATGATAACGGGCTGTTTCGCTTTTTCTTTTATGGCTTTTGTAATAGCTTCCACCGCTTTTGGATCCTGGCCGAAGGCAATGCCGCCTTCCTTTACATTGGGACAGGAGATATTAATTTCCAGCATATCCACCCGGCTTTCCTCTGCCAGACGTTCTACCACTTCCAGATAATCTTCGGTGGTTTTTCCGCAAACGTTGACTATGACACGAGTATCATAATTTTCCAGGAATTTCAGATCACGATTCACAAAGGTGTCAATGCCGGGATTCTGAAGACCGATAGCATTCAGCATACCGCCGGTAACCTCTGCAATACGGGGAGTGGGATTTCCGGGCCAGGGAACGTTGGCCACACCTTTCGTAACCACTGCACCCAGGCGGTTCAGATCCATCAATTCACTAAATTCCATGCCGGAACCAAAGGTACCGGAAGCCGTCATTACCGGATTGTTCAATGCAACACCGGCTAAATTTACTTTCAGACTCATAAGGTGACCTCCCTGATATTAAATACAGGACCTTCCGCACAGATCCGTTTATTGTGTACCTGAGAATGCTCGTCCTTTTCTGTACTTTGGCAGACACAGGCCAGACAGGCTCCGATACCGCAGGCCATCTTTTCTTCCATGGAAATCCATGCTTCCATGTTGTGCTCTTCGGCATATTCCTTCAAAGCACGAAGCATAGGAAGAGGTCCGCAGGCAAAAATCGTGTCACCTTCCAGATGATTCTCTCGAATTGCATCGATTACATTACCTTTCGTTCCTTTGCTGCCGTCTTCTGTGGCAATATAGAGAGGCGCAGTTTCTTTGAGTTCTTTTTCCAGATAAGTCTGGCTGCGGTAACCCATTACCAGGATCTTTTCACCGGGAAGCTGGCGGGCAAGTTCCAGAAGGGGAGGAACACCGATTCCTCCGCCTACAAGGAGAGAACGGGTTCCTTCCAGGGGAAATCCATTTCCAAGAGGTCCAAGAATATCCAGGGAATCTCCCGCAGTAAGTTTGGAGAATTCTTCCGTTCCTTTACCTACTTTTCGATATACCAAACGCAGTCGTCCGTTCTCCCGATCAATCTCACATATACTGATGGGTCTGGGAAGAAGTCTGGTTCCCTCTTTGCAATAAAGGGAAAGGAATTGGCCGGGAACAGCGTCTCCGGCAATCTGATTCGTCTGAATCCACAGACTGTATATATCCTCTCCCAAATAATCCTGGGAGAGAACCGTAGCTGTTTCTTTTCTCTTCATATATCAAACCTCTTTTTTGTTAAGTTATCGGATCGTTTTCAGATCTTCAATCATATCAATGACAGCCTGGCGAGAAGCCTCTCCGTAACCTTCTGCTCCGAATTTATCTGCATAAGGTTCTTTCGTATAGGCTGCAATAATTCCACGAGAAGAGTTTACGATAGCACCCAATCCATCTTCATTAAAATAGGGAGCCAAATCAGCTGCTTTTCCGCCCTGAGCGCCATAACCGGGTACAAGAATAAATGCTTTCGGCATTACTTTTCGAAGAATCTTACCCATTTCCGGATACGTTGCACCTACAACGGCGCCAACATAGCTATAGGAATCACCCATACAGCTTCTTCCCCATTCGTCTACCTTTTCACCAACCCATTCATAAAGGGGACGACCGTCAATCATACGATCCTGGAATTCTCCGCTGGACGGATTAGAGGTCTTTACAAGAATAAAGATTCCCTTTTTCTCTTCCCGGCAGACATCCAGAAAAGGAGTGATACCATCGGAACCCAGATAAGGATTTACTGTGGCGAAATCTTCCTGGAATCCACGGCAGATCGTATTTCCAATCTTAACACTTCCAAGGTGACCGGCTGCATAAGCCGAGGAAGTGGACCCAATATCACCTCGTTTTACATCTCCGATTACGACCAGACCTTTTTCATGGCAGTAATCCACCGTCTTCTGGTATGCGGCCATTCCGGGAACACCGAACTGTTCATACATGGCAATCTGAGGCTTTACAGCAGGGATAAGATCATAAATGTGATCGACAATATTCTTATTAAACTGCCAGATTGCTTCAGCAGCTCCTTCCAGTGTTTCGCCATATTCAGCAAAGGCAGCCTTCTGAACATGTTCCGGAACAAATTTGAGCATAGGATCCAGGCCAACAACAACGGGGGCATCCAGGGCTTTGATTTTTTCAACAAGTACGTTGATCATATTCTTCCTCCATCGTCTCACTGCCTCAGAATTTGAAAAAGATTTGAATGGCAGGGACTAATTATTTTCTTCAGTTTAGCATAAGAAAAGAGGGCTTGCAAGCTAAAGCCCTCTTCTCCGTGTTGCTATATATCCGTAAAGGAGCTGTCAGTACAGCTTCCGCAGTTCCGGATACATATCTGAAATCATATTAATAACTATCGTTGTGAAGCAGTTCATGTTCTTTTCCCTTCAGGAAGCCGGAATACATGGACTGGATCATCGGGTTTTCATCGGGTTTTTTAATAATGGCAATGTTATCGGAACGATACAATCCTTCCGCACGGGCTTTTCGAATAGCCGTACTGGTTCCCATGGGCTGACCGCCGCCCATAACACAGCCGTCAGGACATGCCATTACTTCAATCAGGTGGTAATTTGCTTCACCGCTCTTTACACGCTCCAGGACTTTTTTTGCGTTGGCAAGTCCGCTGGCAACACAGACGTTGATATCTTTTCCTTCGTACTGAACAGTGAATTCTTTGATGCCCTGTCTTCCGCGAACACCGCATTCGGCGATTGCCTGAAGAGACGCTTTGTCATGCTCAGGAATCAGACGACGCAGTACTGCTTCCGTAACACCGCCGGTAACACCAAAGATTACGCCGCCGCCGGTTCCGAAACCAAAAGGAACATCACAGGCTTCCGGTTCCAGAGACGGGAAATGAATACCGGAGGTTTTAATCATGCGAATCAATTCGCTTGTGGTCAATACATAATCGGTATCCTGTTCTCCCTTGGTGAAGCTGTTGGGACGTTTGATTTCAATCTTCTTTGCTGTACAAGGCATAATGGAAACCATAACGGTTCGTTTGCCCTGAGCATTCTTCGGATCACGGAACCATTCCTTGGTCACAGCAGACATCATTCCCTGAGGGGAACGACAGGTGGACAGGTTTCTCTTGAATTCCGGATAATTATCACAAACAAATTTTACCCAGGCAGGACAGCAGGAAGTCATCAGGGGAAGACGATATCCTGCCTCAACGCGGTTGAGGAATTCCTTGGATTCTTCCATGACAGTCAGATCCGCACTGAACGTAGTGTCATATACTTCATCAAAGCCGATACGATGAAGTACATTTACGATTCGACCCATAACGCTTTCGCCGTTTTCCATGCCGAATTCTTTTCCTACTGCAACGCGAACAGCAGGAGCTACCTGAGCAATTACACGAACCTGAGGATCCGCCAGCAGATCCCAAACTTCTTCTCTGTTCGTCTTAATAGAAATTGCTCCGGTAGGACAGTACTGACGACATTGACCGCAGCCTACACAATTGGTCTCAGATAATTTTTTGTTAAAAGCGGGCATAACCTTGGCGTCGGTTCCGCGGAAAGTAAAGCCAAGAACACCTAAGCCCTGAATCTCCTCACAGGCACGAACACAGTCCCCGCAAAGAATACATTTGTTGGGATCACGTACAATCGATAAGGAACTTGTATCCAGCTCCTGAGGTTCTCTTGTATTTTCAAAACGAACATTTTCAACACCAAAACGATATGCTAGATCCTGGAGCACGCACTCACCGCTCTTGATACAGGTAGTACAATCACGGCAATGGGCAGCCAGAAGAAGCTCAACAATCAATTTTCTGTATTTTTTCACTTTACCGGAATTGTTATAGATAACCATCCCGTCTCTGGGTTCCTCTGAGCAGGAAGCAAATGTTCTTCCCTTATCATCTTCTACCGTACATAAACGACAGGCACCAAATGTGGATACTTCGGAATGATAGCAGAGGGTAGGAATGTTGATGCCTGCTTTTCGGATTACAGATAATATATTTTTTTCATCGGTAAATGTAACTTTTCTACCGTCAATAAGCATTGTTCCCATAACGTCACCTCCTAATCCTCTACGTAGATCGCATTAAATGCACAGTTTTCAATACATGCTCCACACTTAATACAAACATTGGCATCAATCGAGTATGTCTTCTTGATCTGTCCGGAAATAGCTCCAACAGGGCAGTTACGCTGACATTTGGAACATCCTTTACAGTATTCCGGATTGATCACATATTTCTTCATGGCAGTGCAGACTCTTGCACGGCATTTGTGATCGCGGATATGCTCTTCATATTCATCACGGAACAGTTTCAGAGTGGAAAGAACCGGCAGCGGAGCACTCTTACCAAGACCGCAGAGAGCCATGCTCTTAACCATCTCAGCCAGTTCCTGCAGACGATCCAGATCTTCCATCTCGCCCTGACCGCCGACAATTTTTTCCAGAATTTCAAGCATACGTTTGGTACCTTCACGACAGGGAACACACTTACCGCAGGATTCTCTTTGAGTGAAGCTCATGAAGAAACGGGCAACCTCAACCATACAGGTATGCTCGTCCATAACTACAAGACCTCCGGAACCAACAATGGCACCGTATTTCTTAACAGAATCAAAATCCAACGGAATATCCAGATGTTCTTCCACCAGACATCCACCGGAAGGACCTCCGATCTGAACTGCCTTGAATTTTGCACCATCCTTCAAACCGCCGCCGATATCAAAAATAATTTCACGAAGAGTGGTACCCATGGGTACTTCAATCAAACCGGTATTCTCAATGGAACCGGTCAAAGAGAAGGTTTTTGTTCCCGGACTACCTGCTGTACCAAAACTACGATACCAGGAAGCACCATTCAGAATAATCTTCGGAACATTGGCAAAGGTTTCTACGTTATTCAGTACTGTCGGTTTCTCCCAGAGTCCTTTTTCTACGGTACGCGGTGGTTTTACACGCGGCATACCACGATTTCC
>JAQXIM010000131.1 GCA_029007785.1 Clostridiales bacterium
AGTTAAACGCCAATGTTGCCGGTGAGCTGTAGATCAGATGCGTGTTGGAACGAAATTCCTCCGGAATATTTTCCCGGCCAAGTTCCGCCAACTCTTTTGTTGTAGTAAAAAATGCTTTTCCTGTCATCCAATGTCCTCCGATGGTTTATTGATGTATTGCTTTCTGATCCATTTAGATTTCCCGTTCGTCTTCCCCGGCTTTCTCTGCTTTCAGCAGGGAAGCAGCCAGTTTTCGGAAAACATGACTGATTTCCAGTTCCGGATCTCCTTCGATTACCGTCATACCCTGATCTTCATAATAATTAATTTCCGGACTTCTGGGTACCTCTCCCAAAATCGGAAGATTTCTCTCTTCTGCAAAGGCTTTTACCTTTTCCGTCTCATTTTCCACATTTCTATGGTTCAAAATCAGTCCCTGTACACGGGCATAGCTTCGATCCTCAAAATTTTTTACAGCCTGGTAAATGTTGTTGGCTGCATACAGAGCCATCTTCTCACCGGAAGTAACGATGACAACATGTTCCGCATAGCCTTCCCGGATCGGTGCCGCAAACCCGCCGCACACCACATCACCCAAAACATCATAAAGAACCACGTCCGGCTTCCAGGTCTCCAGAAGCTCCAGATCCTCCAGAAGCTGGAAGGTGGCGATAATACCACGTCCGGCACAGCCCAGACCAGGGGTAGGGCCGCCGGTTTCAATACAGAGAATTCCGCCGTAACCAACCCGGGAAATATCTTCCAGACATTCCGGCTCCTCTCCCTGTTCCCTCATATAATTCATCACCGGCAGCAAAGGCTCTCCTCCCAGCAAATTAATGGTAGAGTCTGCTTTGGGATCGCATCCGATCTGGATTACCTTTTTTCCCATTTTTGCAAATGCCGCCGCCAGATTACTTGTCACTGTCGATTTACCGATTCCGCCTTTTCCGTAGATGGCAATCTTTAACATGATTTCTCCCTCGTTTCTGAAATAATTGGAAAGACTCCCGAACCAAAAAAAATGAACCAGCTCTGACAGCTGATTCGTATGATAACCCGTTATCTCTTCGTTTTCCGGATGATTCTTCTGACGTACCGGCATATAAAGAAAAAATTCTCTTCTCCGGGCCAATCACAGATATACTCTACTTGCGTAGAGGTATACGTACAAAACCTGAAACGGATTTTCTTTAATACGTTCCGGTCTCATCATCCTACATAAGAAATACATATCCGGGCTTTTCCTGCTTGGATTACCTTGCTGTCAAAACCTTTATTTATTCTTCCTTTCCGCCTGGGAAGCTTCCCTCACAGTCAGGATCACTCTTTCTATATGAAATGGTTCATCATCATTGTTTACATTATAACAAACAGTAACAGGAAAAAGCAACAGGAATCGTCTTCCAATGAAAAAAGACTGAAAAAAAAGTGAGAAACTTAACAAAAGTCTCCCACTTTCTTTCACATTTTGATTTTCTGAAGATTTCTATTTTCTGAAAACCCGGTTTTCCCCAAACTGAATCAAACAGTACCGGACTCCATCCATTCTTCCACAGACAATCCGCAAATACTGAGAATCTCAATCTCATTCCAGATATCCTGAAGGCTCTTGCCGCGGAAGATCGGTGCTGCTGCCAGTTCCTCTGCCGTTGCGTACTCTGCCGTATCCTCCAGATCACAGTGTCCTACCCAATAAGGCTTTTCCTCTTCTTCATCATATCCAAAGAAGTAATCTTCCTCATCACCAGGAAAATTGAACCAGGTTTCACTGATGCTGGTACCTTCTTTTAACTTGGAAAAATAATATCCATAATCTAATGCTGCCATTGTATCTCCTCCTAAAAAACTTTTCTTCCTTTCATCGTCAGCAAATAATATCTTTCTCAGGTTCTGATTTTTCATATTTGGCCTTTGGAGCTTGCGATGCCAGGCATGTATTCTCTGTCTGTTTCCAGACATGTGAGCCAACCGTCGATTTTTCCGTGCTTCGCACTCTCAAAATCGACTCAAACATTCGAAATCCGCTCATTTTTCTTCGAAAAATAGCTCCTTTCTCATGTTTGGCGGGACCCATAGACAGAAAAATACATGCAAGCATGTATTTTCTGTCCATTTGTCCCTTGGCTCACATTATATCATTTTTCTCTCTTGAGGTAAAGAAGAAGATATCAGGCAGAATGTATCTGCCAAATCCATATTTTCATACATTAGTAGGGCTCACCTGCAATATGTACATTTATCATATTCGTGGTACCGGTCATACCAAGAGGGATTCCTGCGGTAATGACAGCAATTTCTCCTTTTTTCAGGTATTCCAGATTCATGGCTTCTTCCAGACAATGTTCGAAGAGTTCAAAGGTATCCTGCTCTTCTCTGGTATGAATGGGAATTACACCCCAAACGAGATTCAGCTGACGACAGACGCTGGGATGGGTTGCACATCCGAAAATCGGAACAGCCGGACGGCATTTGGAGATGGAAAGAGCGGTTCGTCCGGATTTTGTTACCGTCAGAATTCCTGCTGCTTTCAAATCGTGAGCCGTGGAACAGGTTGCATAAGCAATGGCGTCCGTAATGTTTTTTTCATTTTTCGTCATGACCTGGGTAAAGTGATGGTCATAATCGATATCGGCCTCCGTTTTTTCTGTAATGCGAACCATGGTCTGAAGAGTTTCCACCGGATATTTTCCTGCTGCTGTTTCACCTGACAGCATAATGGCTCCCGTACCATCGTAAATGGCATTGGCTACATCGGTGGTTTCTGCTCTGGTGGGTCTGGGATTCTTCATCATAGAGTCCAGCATCTGGGTTGCCGTAATGGCAATCTTTCCTGCCTCTTTTGCCTTTTTAATGAGTTTTTTCTGAATAGCCGGCAGTTCTTCCAGAGGACTCTCCACCCCCATATCACCGCGGGCAATCATAATACCGTCTGCAGCTTCCAGAATCTCATCAATGTGGTCAACCCCTTCTCCATTCTCAATTTTAGCAATGATACGGATCATTGTGCAGTTCTGTTCTTCCATAATTTTTCGGATTTCCATAATATCCCCGGCATTCCGGGTAAAGGAAGCCGCAATAAAGTCAAAGCCCTGCTTAATTCCAAATAAAATATCATCCCGATCCTTTTCACTGACAAAGGGCATGGAAAGGGAAACATTGGGAACATTGACACCCTTTCGATCCGATACAGGTCCGCCGTTTTTTACTTCACAAATAATATCCGTGTCGGTAACTTCTTTTACCACCATGCCGATCAGGCCGTCATCCAGAAGAATCTCATTTCCCGGTTTGACATCTTTTACCAGCTCGGCATATGTAATGGACACCTCATTTTCAGTGCCTTCGATATCTCTGGAAGTCAAAGTAAAACTCTGTCCTTTTTCCAGCTGAACTTTCCCGTTTTTAAAACATTTCAGACGAATTTCCGGTCCTTTTGTATCCAACAGGGCTGCAACCGGCTTTTTCTTCTGATTTCTGATCTTTTTCAATTCAACAAAGCGTTTTCTCTGATCTTCATGAGTTCCATGTGAAAAATTGAAACGTGCTACATCCATTCCGGAATCAATCAGTGCTTCCAGAACACCCGGCTGGTCGGTAGAGGGTCCTAACGTACAGATGATTTTTGTTTTTCTTCTTATCATTTTTTCTACCTCACAAATTCCATTTACAGCTTTTAACTTAGTATATTCGTCTCCATCTATTCCGTCAATTCATTTCCGGGGATTTTGCCGTGTTTTTCTCTGATAATTAAGTTGAATTTACCTTGGATACAATCTTTTTGTAATTTTATATCCAAATTATCACATTTTGTTTCTGCCATTTTTTGCTGCATGGTTCTATTTCAGCCGGGGCGGAATCTGCTCAGCCTGTTTCTTCTGACGTTTTTCTGTTGCTTCCCGAAGCAGAGTGAATCCTGCGGAAAATGCAGGAATTGCCAGAAGCATGCCCAGAGGCCCTGCTATATTTCCGCCGATACATATCGCCGCCAGCACCCATATGGGAGGAAGATTGATTTTCCCTCCCACTACCCGGGGATAAATCAGATTTCCTTCCAACTGCTGGAGTACAATGAGAAAAACAAGAAATACCAGAGCTTTGATAAAACTCACCGTATAAATCAGAAGAAAACCGACAGCGGCCCCAATATATGCTCCGATAAAAGGAATGAGGGCCGTTACTCCCACCAGCACCCCAATCATCAAAGCATAGGGAAGATGAAGAATTCCCATTCCCACTGCACAGAGAGAACCGAGAATCATGGCTTCTATGGTTTGTCCGGCAACAAAATTGCTGAAAGCCTCATAACATACATGGGCGATATGAATCAGATTCCGGCTCCATGGCCGGGGAAACCATACACGAATCAGATACTGAAACTGTCTTTTTAGTTTTTCCTTCTGGGAAAGCATATAGATTGAAAAAATGATCCCCATTCCAATGCTGGCCGCAGCTTTTCCTGCCCGGCCTGTCCAATCCATGATTTTTTCCCGGAATACCATCGCTGAATTCTGAATCCAGTCAGTCAGGATACTGCGAATGGCTGCCCAGTCCAAATCTTCCTGAAACATAGACCCTATAACAGGAATGTTTTGAATCAAATGCATGGTTTCTGCCTGTTCCAGTCTCCCCAGAAAATCAAAGATCACATCCTGAATTCTCCCAATGATCCGAAGCAGTTCCGGAAGAATCAGAATCAGAATACCAAGCAAAATCCCGATCACCAGCGCCAGAGAAAGAACCAGAGAAAGGAAACGCCGTCTCTTTTTGATTCTTGTTTTCTGTATCATCCATTTTTCAATATTTCGAAGGGGCACATTGAGAATCAGAGCGAATACAATACCAAGGAGAATCGGTGCAA
The DNA here is from genome assembly GCA_029007785.1 of Clostridiales bacterium. GTDB lineage: Bacteria > Bacillota > Clostridia > Lachnospirales > Lachnospiraceae > UBA3305. The sequence goes on from JAQXIM010000131.1 coordinate 4,841, forward strand.
GAACATGAAGAATCCAGAGAATACCGCAAGCCACGGCATCAATATGAGCAATTCCCAGATAGATCAAAATACAGATGCCTGCCACTCCAATCACCCATTTGGCTGCCTGATGTTTTCCACGATTCTCAAATACCATGTTTTTCCCCATTCTCAGATGTCACCGATCGATTCTGAAAGCTGCATAGCTGCGGAATAAAGAGTTCCGCTCGCGGAACTCTCGCGCTGCCGCGCGGCTGCTTCTGCAGCCAAACTTCCTTTAGAGCGGCATGCGCATCCTCACGGAGGGTTTTATGCAATAGGAACGGAGTTTCCTATTGCATAAAAAAGCCGGAGGACCGCAATCCTCCGACTCCTTTACGGCACTCCGAACTGCATTCCGCTGATCTTCATCATGCCCATTTTTCTGTATTTTTATCCTGTTTTCGGGACTCATCAAGATTCATTCCATGAGAAAATCCAGTGGTTTCCCAGGATCGCTGATTCCGAACTTACAGGATTACATATTTCAGTATAAACAATACTGCCAAAACATACATGAGTATACTGATTTTTTTCTCTTTTGCTTTACCAGAAAGAAGATTGATTACTACGAAGGAGATAACGCCCAGAGCAATACCTTCAGAAATGCTGTACATGAAAGGCATAGCAAAGATAGCGATGAATGCCGGAATTGCTTCGGTGTAATCAGAGAAATCAATCTTGGTAACGGATGTCATCATCAGGAAACCAACCATAACCAGAGCTGCTGCCGTAGCGAAGGACGGGATAGCCAGGAAGATCGGTGACAGGAACAGGGACAGAGCAAAGAGAATTGCTGCCGTCAAAGCGGTCAGACCGGTTCTTCCGCCTTCCGCAACACCGGATGCACTTTCTACGAAAGTGGTGGTGGTGGAAGTACCAAAAACAGCACCTACGGAGGTAGCAACGGAGTCTGCCATCAAAGCGCCTTTAATCTTCGGAAGCTTTCCGTTTTCATCCAGCATATCTGCTTTGGAAGCAACACCGATCAGGGTTCCCAGAGTATCGAACATATCCACGAATAAGAAGGCAAACATGATTACCAGGAAATCCATGGTGAATACGACAGAAAAATCCATCTTCATAAAGGTGGGAGCCAGACTGGGAATTGCCAGACCATTGGAGAAATCCGGAAGCAGGCTATAGAATCCAGCAGCCGCATCGGGTACGTACAGTCCCAGGAACTGACAAATAATTCCAAGAAGCCAGGTAATCAGAATTCCCCAGAGAATTCCGCCCTTCACTTTTTTAATCAGCAGAACTGCCGTAATAATAATTCCAATCAAAGCAAGAACAACTGTGATTCCCTCAGTAAAGAAGGTACCGTTTGCCCAGGAGTTCTTGAAAGAGTAAAGACCTACCAGTGTAGCATCATTGTTTACAACAATTTTTGCATTCTGCAGTCCGATGAAAGTAATGAAGAGACCAATACCAGCGGACACCGCATGTTTCAAACTCATGGGAATCGCATTAAAAATCGCTTCACGAACATTGGTAAGAGATAATACGGCAAAGATCAGACCTTCCACAAATACGGCGGCCAGAGCCATCTGCCAGGAATAGCCCATGCTTAATACAACCGTATAGGCAAAATAAGCATTCAATCCCATACCAGGGGCTAATACAAAGGGGTAATTAGATAACAGAGCCATGAGCAGGGTTCCTACAAAGGAAGCCAGCGCCGTTGCTGTAAATACAGCTCCGGAATCCATACCTGCCGCCGATAAAACACTGGGATTTACCGCCAGGATATAGGCCATGGTCATAAACGTGGTCACACCTGCCATTATCTCAGTCCCCACTGTGGTGTGATTCTCTTTGAGTTTAAAGAGTTTCTCCATACTTTTTTCCTCCTCTTGCTATATGTCTTTTCGACATGATTTCAAAGAGTGAACATTTTCTTTTGTAGGGAATAATGTAAAAATCTCCACCCTTTGTTGCCCTTTTAATATAGCACGAATATTCCGATTCTTCAATGAATTATATAAAATAAATCTTGTAGCATGGAGGATTTACGGCAAAATTCTTTCCATATATTATAATAACAGACAAAATTCCGAAAGGTACCTTTTAATTCGTTAATGTTTTAACGATACATTCTATTTTTCCTTTTTCACCAGTTCCTGCCATCGAACGTCTTCTTTCAAAAAGCCAAAGGTCTCCTCGTCACGAAAAGAAGACCGCAGGTTTTCCTTAAGCTCTGCTAAAAACTCAGAACGGATTTCTTTCAAATCCATATGCTGATAAAGAAAAGCGTTCCGAAAACTGCCGATTTCTCCCACACTTTCCATCATTTCCTTCATTATGGAAAGTACTTCCTCGCTGTTCTGTTCCAAAATTGCCAGCTCCAATTTGCAGGAAACCTCATAATATCGTCCCATTTCAAAGCAGTGAGCACATTCTGCTTCCTTTTCCGCATAAGTACGGGCCTTCTTGCTGTCACCGTTTTTCATTGCCAGCAAATACATACCATGGATTTCACTATTTACCCTCTGATAATCTGAAAATAATAACTCTTCATAGGCTTTATACGCTTCCTCCGTCCGTCCCGTCTCACTGTAGATCCGGGCCTGTTTTCTCTTTCGCTCCGGATTCTGAATCGAATAATAGGAAAGATATTTTTCCGCTTCCTCATAACGGCCTTTTCTCATATAAAATCCCACCAGGGAATCTGCAGCCCGATACCGCAAATCTTCCTTACCGCTTTCCAAGCCGCGAAGATAAAGGGAACAAATATATTTTTCGTAACGATCTTCTTCGAAACCGCAGCTTTCAATATTTCCTTCTTCCATGGAAATATTCTGAAGAATTCTCTGAGCATCCAGAAGTACGGCCAGATTCAAACGGAGTTCTTCACAATTAGGATATTCTTCGATTTTTTTCCTGGCCCATTGGAACACTTCTTCATAGGACTCGGCTTTGAATTTTTGATCTGCCTCACGGATCAATTCATGGATCTCGTCTGCCGTCAATTCCTCCCGAAAAGAGAGCAGTTCCTCCAGAGAGATTTCAAGCAACCTTGCGATGGGAGCCAATAGAGTAATATCCGGGAATGAATTTCCTTTTTCCCACTTATTAACAGCCGAAGCAGTGACTCCCAGTCGATCTGCCATTTCTTCCTGTGTCATATTCTTTCTTTTTCTGCTGCTTCGAATCACATTTCCTATTACCATACGCGTCCCCTCCTTATCATCCAGCATATCAGACAATGCTCCTGCCTTCAACGGAGCGGCCGTTAATTCCCGATCAAAAAAATTGACGAACATTCACATTTTGCTTTTCTCTTCTCAGCGAAGGAACTCATTGACACCGTACACAATACCTTTGGCAATTTTTGACACTTCTTTGGAATTGTAAGAAGATGCTCTGTCTCCCACTTCCAAATCCACCGAAGGTATGGATGAATAAGAAGTCTGAGTTAAATCAATGGGCATATTGCCGGAACCATAAATTCGAAGACCATACTTTTCCATTCCCGTTATCAGATTTTCACCAAGCTGGTGGTGTTTCTTCCACATGGAAGCCACCGGATCCATCTTTCGATAGGAAGATACATTAGGTACGCTGATATAAAAAGCCCCTTTGTTATTGGTGGTAGAGTCGTAATGAATGGAAATATGGCAGTCTGCATATTGGTTGGCCAACACCGTACGGGCCACATTGTCGAGCTGTACATCGGAAGAATCACGAATCATCAGCACATCATAGCCTTCCTTCAGCAGCTTGTTCCTGATTTTTTTGGCCACCTTCAGGTTTACCGCAGCTTCAGCCGTACTGTCCAGCATCTTCGTTCCCTCGTTGATCGCCGTCGCATAAACAGATCCCGCTGCCGTACTTCCGCCCGTCACTTTCCGGGAACCATCGGGATGACATAAAGTCTTCTTGGCTGAACCGCCTTTTGTTCCATGACCTGCATTGATGCAGACGATTTTGTCTTTCTTATGTATTTTCCCGGAATAGTAAAGGACAGCTACATCCTCATGAATCTGGGAATTTCCGGCATATTTCCACTTGGCATTCCATGCAATTAACTGAATGGAATTGCTCCAGGGTGAATACTTCTTTTCCTTTTTATTCTTACTTCCGCTTTTATAAGCCCGGACACGAATATATGTATTCTTTTTCTTGGAAATCTCAGAAAGCTTTTTGGAATTCTTTAAGGCTCCTTTTACATAAACACTGGAGGCATTTTTGAACCTGGAATTTCCCGCATATTGTATTTCATATCCATCTGCTTTTTTGATTTTACTCCAGGTAAGCTGTATGCCTTCTTTCAGATTTTCTGTTTTCACAATCTCAGGCTTTTTCAGAGATTTTGATATTGTTTTGAATTGAGAAACCATCGATATCCCGGAATTTGCTCCCCAAACAGAAGCACTGCCAAAAATCACTGATACAAACAGCAATAATAAAAAGATGACTTTCCTGAAACTACTTTTTCTCTTCTTCTCTGACTTTTCCTCCATAATACTCTTCCCCCGTTCCTATGAATTTGTATAATTGAGGACCCGTTTACAGATAAAACTGATTCTTCGACTATTATTTTCGCTTCTGAATACGATTTCACGACAGCTGCTTTACCGCTGCTGTTTCCTCTTTCTGCACCGCAGTCTTATTTGCTGCTGAAGTTCTACTCCGGATTCACAACCCTACTCGCAGCCACAGCCACCGTCACAATCACATTCGTCACCGCAGCCGCATTCAGAGGAACCGCAGCTCATTCCGCAGGCAGAACTGCGCAGATATTTCTGTTCCATCAGAAAACGCATTACTTCTTCATCTGCTGAGCCAAGACAGCCCCATTGAAAATGAATTCCCTTCGAATCAAGCAAGGCAATACTGGTACCGGAAATCGCACCGCAAAGTACAACCTCAACTTCCTGTCGATCCAGAAAAGCTGCCGCTTCCTCGGACCCTTCCTTGTCACAGGTCAGGACTTCCGAACCTGTGATTTTCTCAAATTCCGTATCATAAATCTTAAATACCGTTGCCTGTTCGTATACAGGAACAACAGAACCGTCACAGTAAGGTACTGCAATTCTCATCTCAAATCCTCCCAAAATTTATTCATTTCATTTTTTCTGTATGGACTGTGCCATATTTCCATGGAAAACATTGCAGCCATGTCAGTATAGAAAACCCGAACCGGATATTGGGATCCCTTTCTGCATCTATGCCATGGTCATCCATTTTCTATGGCAGCAATCAACTTCCGATATATACGGTAACAGCCCCCGGGGTATCTGTCAAGTGCCTCTTTCCTGCCTATGGTTCGTTATACATCTTTCCTGTCCTATGATTCATAAGCCTTTTCCTTCCCGGTGTTCATTATGTAAGAAACAGCGTGACCGAAGCCACGCTGTTTCTTACATAAAATCAATATTGGATTTTTTAACAGACACCATTATGTTGTCAGGAAATCAGTACAATCCGGCAATAACATCAACACATTTCTCAATACCGAGCTCACCGCTGTCCAGACACAAATGATTATTCGGGGGTAAAACCGCTTTGTTCCGCAATCTTCTGAATGAGCTCTGCATCATAACAGGGAATTCCCAGCTTTTCTGCAACCATTTTTCCAATCGTATGTCCGCCGCTGCCAAATTCACGGCTGATCGTAATTACTCTGTTTTTCATCCGTTTCTGTCTCCTTTCTCATTCAGTTATGTTCCGTATCGATAATTATAACTGATTTTTTCATACACTGTTATGCTATATTCAAATAATTATTCTTTTTTTTCTCAACCAGCTTTTATTCCTGCATTTCTCAACCTGCTCTTTGCTTCAGGTCACAGACCCGTTTTTTATTCTCTTTTGGTTCTTACTGTATTGGTTTGTACTACATAAGATTGTACTCCATGGGTTTGTACTGTACAGGTTCATCCTGTGCTGATTTATCCTGTGCTGATTCATGCTGTTCTGATTTATGCTGTTCTGATTCATGCTGTGCTGATTTATGCTTTGTACCTTATGAGTTTAGGTTATACTCTATTCTTTTTGTTCCATACACCGTACTGCATACTTTATACATTGTGCTTCATACCCAGCGTTTCCTTATTCCGCTCCATTTCATTGAGTTCCCGATACGTTCTCCAAATCAGGAACAGGGAGATCATAAAGGTTAAAATATCCGACAGAGGCATGGAATACAGTACACCATCCAGACCAAAGAATAGGGGCAGCAATAAAGCAAAGCCTACACCGAAAATAACTTCACGGATCATGGAAAGAGCTGTCGAAGCGGCCGCTTTTCCCATGGCCTGAAGGAAAATGAAACAAGCCTTATTGACGCAGGCCAAAATAATCATGCACAGATAAATCCGGAAAGCCCGCAGTGCAAATTCCGTATAGTAAACACTTTCATTGGCTGCACCGAAGATCGCAATCAGCTGTCCCGGGAAGAATTCAACGATGACGAAGGCAATGGCTCCCACTGCAGCCTCTGTCAGCAACAGCCTGGTAAAGAGATCTTTAACACGTTTGTTCAGACCTGCTCCCATATTGTATCCAACGATGGGTATACATCCGGCAGCCATACCGACTACGATCGAGATTACAATCTGGAAGAACTTCATAACGATACCAACCACAGCCATGGGGATCTGGGCATATTGTTCCTGTCCAAAAATGGCATCCAGAGCACCATACTTACGAATCATATTATTAATGGCTGCCATGGCTGCCACCAGGGAAATCTGGGACAGAAAGCTGCAGATTCCCAATACGATTGTTTTGCCGGCAACCCGGCGATCCATCCGGTAGTCACCCTGAGCAGGCTTAATGTGTCGCATATTCAGCAGATACCATATAGCCAGAACTGCCGTTACCACCTGACCGGCAACGGTTGCTACTGCTGCTCCCATCATACCCCATTTAAATATGAAAATAAAGATTGGATCAAGAATGATATTCAGTACCGCACCAGCCAGGGTAGAAATCATGGCAAATCTTGGATTACCGTCGGCACGAATGATGGGGTTCATGGCCTGTCCGAACATATAAAAAGGAATTCCAAGGGAAATATAAAAGAAGTATTCTTTGGAATGATGATAGGTTTCTGCATTGACAGTACCGCCAAACATGGAAATGATCAGATCGCTGAAGATCAGATAAATGGCAGCTAATACAAGGGATGATACCACAGTCATTACCACCGCATTTCCTACACTGCGTTTAGCCTGCTCCGCTTCTCTGCGTCCCAGACTGATACTTACAAAAGCACAGCAGCCGTCTCCCAGCATAACTGCGATGGCCAATGCAATAACCGTTAAGGGGAAAACAACGGTATTGGCCGCATTACCATATGAACCAAGATAAGATGCGTTGGCAATAAAAATCTGATCCACGATGTTGTAAAGTGCCCCGACAAGAAGAGAAATGATGCAGGGAATCGCGTATTTCTGCATCAGTTTTCCTACTTGTTCGGTGCCCAGCAAATTTTGACTGTTCTCTTCCATTTTTCCGTTACCTCCTGAATATAGACCAAAAAAATGCGTAAGCCCAAACTGGACTTACGCATTTCTGCTACTCGTTGGAAATAATTATATCAGCGATTCCAAAAAAAATCAAAGATTTTTTCTTTGTTATTTTGTTACTGTCTTTTCTGCACTGCTGTACGCACCATAGTACTTTTTATCTTTGATTGTCTTATAACCGCGCACTCTTACGTAGTAAGACTTCTTCGATGCCAGCTTCTTGAACACAGCCGTAACTTTTGTATTCTTCTTCAAAAGAATTGTTGCAGTCTTGGCCTGATCAAATTTCTTGCTGGAAGACAGCTGAATTTCATAGCCGCTGCAGTTCTTATCCTGCTTAACGGTTACTTCCAGATTATTTTTGCCGGCTTTCACCTTCTTAATCTTTCCAGCTTTGGGAACGACGATCAGCGTAACGGTCACGGATGCTTCATTGTAACGATCGGTTTCTGCAGCCTTGATGGTAATCACAGTGCGGCCGGTTCCCTTAATGGTAACTTCACCCTTCTTATTTACAGCTGCAACGGCTTTGTTGCTGGAAGCATAGGTCAGTTCGCCGTCGCCGGTGGTCTTGGCGCCAAGTTTGAATCCTTTGCTGCCGTCAGCCTTCGTGATTTTTGAAGCGACAGATGTGGAAACCGTCTGATCCACTTTCGGAACTTCCTTGCTGCGGCTCAGAACCCATTCCATAACGGTCATATCATCATAAACAGGATACTGGAATTCGGTGTAGGGAACACCGGCATAGTTCAGCGTATCGCTGGCAGCACCGCTGGTTCCGGCCTTGATGCCAGGCATGGTGAAGGTCTGTCCGGGTGTCAGTTCTTCTCCTTCATATCCGAAATAATCAAACGGAGTGGTGAAGAGATTATTTCTGTAATAGTAATAAGTTACTTTCGTTGCCGAATGGTCGGTAACGCCCCACGGAGCAAATTTGTCATGAAGATAACCGTAGATGCGTACGTTTTCAGCAATCCATTCTTCACTCATACCAGCTGCACGGTAACGGGCAACCAGTTCCAGATACTGATTCTGGTTGTTTCGGGGTTTCTCATTATCGGTCTCACCGGCTGCAAACAGAACGGATACCTGATTCTCTATTAAAGCATCAATTTCTTCTTCCGTCCATGTGGGGAAGGTGAAACCACCGTTGTTGTTATTATATGCAGCAAAGAGATCAGGGCGAGCCTTGATGGCTGCTGCACTCTGGGTACATCCTGCAGAGTTTCCAATCAGATATACGCGGTTGGGATCTGCATTCATATTTTCAATAAAGTATTCGGTAATGGCAATGATATTCTTGGAATTGCTGGTACTAAGAGCGATGATAATCACATCTTCTTCTGCTTCCAGATATCCAACACAGGAATAATCCATGGCCAAAGCGGTTGCAGAGTTTTCCAGTTTCATGGTGCTTCCGTCACCCAGACCGGAGTCCACTATCTCTTCATGATAAGTGGTCTGTCCGCCAGGTCCCAGAATAACCATAGGATACTTGCCTTCTCCATTTTTCGCACCGTCCGGAATATGAACGTAAGCCTTAATGGAGTCAAACTGCTCATTGGCATCGGGAAGAATTCCATCAAATTTCTCAAACTGATCGAACTTGTTGTGCTGGGTTTCTTCCATCATAGTCACTGCTTCACTGGAAGCCGTTGCCAGAATTGATCCGTCGGCTGCCAGAACAGCTGCATTGTGATAAACTTCTGTATGAACATCATCCAAATGATAATAACCGCGTCCGCCCTTGACAGGAACACCGGCTTCATTCAGATACCAGTTGGTAATTACCATAGTTCCCACCGGATTGGCACTGCCGCTTTCACTAAGCTCCGGAACATCAGCAATATTAATGATCACCTGATTTCCATTTACTTCTACGCTCTCAATGGGAGCAGCCAGTTTCTGTCCATTGGCATATGCCTGAGGAAAATCTTTCACAACGAAGGTATCTTTGCTTACACTGTCAGGATTTACTTCCTTATCGTAAGTCAGGATAACCTGGCTCAGTTTCTGTCCGTAGAATCCATAATCCGTTACTGCCTTTGCAGATTCCACCTGAGCAGTATAAGTTTTTGCACGGCTCAGAACCCATTCCATAACGGTCATATCATCATAAACAGGATACTGGAATTCGGTGTAGGGAACACCGGCATAGTTCAGCGTATCAATGGCTTCTCCGCTGGTTCCGGCCTTGATGCCAGGCATGGTGAAGGTAGAACCAACTTTAACGGTGCCGCCCTTATGACCATAATAACTGTAGGGATCGGTAAATACAGAATTTCTATAGTAATAGTAAGTCACCTTGGTGGCAGAATGGTCTGTTACACCCCAGGGAGCAAACTTTTTGTGAAGATATCCGTAAATACGAACATTTTCAGCAATCCAGTCCTCACTCATGCCAGCCTTCTGATAGCGATCCACCAGTTCCAGATACTGATTCTGGTTGTTTCGGGGTTTCTCATTATCGGTCTCACCGGCTGCAAACAGAACGGCTACCTGATTCTCTACCAGGGCATCAATTTCTTCCTCTGTCCAGGTAGGGAAGGTAAAACCACCGTTGTTGTTATTGTATGCAGCAAAGAGATCCGGGCGAGCCTTGATCGCTGCCGCACTCTGAGTACATCCTGCAGAATTACCGATCAGATATACCCGGGTAGGATCTGCATTCATATTCTCGATAAAGTACTCGGTAATCGCAATGATATTCTTGGAATTGCTGGTACTCAGTGCAATGATAATGACATCTTCGTCTGCTTCCAGATATCCAACGCAGGAATAATCCATGGCCAAAGCGGTTGCGGAATTTTCCAGTTTCATGGTGCTTCCGTCACCCAGACCGGAATCCACTATCTCTTCATGATAAGTGGTCTGTCCGCCAGGTCCCAGAATTACCATAGGGTATTTCTTCACGCCTTCGGCTGCGCCTTCCGGAAGATGAATGTAAGCTTTGATGGAATCGAACTGTTCATTGGCATCAGGAAGAATACCGTCAAATTTTTCGAATTCATCAAATTTATTATGTTTCGTTTTTTCTGTCATGAGAACAGCATCGCTGGCCGTTGTTGCCATCACGGCGCCGTTCATCGACTTGATGGTATTGTTGTGATATACTTCCGTATGAACATCGTCCAGATGATAATAACCACGTCCGCCCTTGACAGGAACACCGGCTGCATTCAGATACCAGTTGGTAATTACCAGCGTTCCCACCGGATTGGCACTGCCGCTTTCACTAAGTTCGGGAACATCAGCGATATTAATGATAACCTGTCTGCCGTCCACTTCCACACTATCAATAGGAGCGGCCAGTTTCTGTCCGTCGGCATAAGCCTGAGGATAATCCTTAACGGTGAAGGAATCCTTGGTTACGGATGCAGGATCCACATCATCCGAGTAAGTCAAAATAACCTGGCTCAGTTTCTGTCCATAGAAACCATAATCCGTCACTGCTTTTGCCGAAATCACATTGACTGAATGGGGCTTTTTGCGGCTGAGCATCCATTCCATTACGGTCATATCGCCATATACCGGATACTCAAAATCCGTATACGGAATACCGGCATAGTTCAGGGTATCACTGGCTTCCCCACTGGTTCCTGCTTTGATACCAGCCATGGCATAAGTGGAACCTGCCTTCAGGATACCGCCTTTATGGCCATAGTAGGATTCCGGATTGTTGTAAACTGCATTTCTATAATAATAGTAAGTAACCTTGGTGGCAGAATGATCGGTTACTCCCCAGGGAGCGAATTTGGTATGAGGATATCCGTAAATACGAACATTTTCCTGGATCCATTCTTCGCTGTATCCTGCTGCCCGATAACGTTCTACCAATTCCAGATACTGGTTCTGATTGTTGCGGGGCTTCTCATTATCCGTTTCGCCGGCTGCGAACAGAACGGCTACCTGATTGTCCACCAGGGCATCTATCTCTTCCTCACTCCACGTGGGGAAAGTAAAGCCTCCATTGTTATTATTGTATGCAGCAAACAGGTCAGGACGTGCTTTCAGGGCCGCTGCACACTGGGTACATCCTGCCGAGTTGCCAACCAGGTATACCCTGTCGGGATCCGCATTCATGTTGTCAATGAAATACTCTGTAATGGCAATGATATTTTTAGAATTACTGGTGCTGAGAGCGATGATAATCATCTCTTCTTCTGCCTCCAGATATCCCACACAGGAATAATCCATGGCCAGAGCCGTTGCAGAATTTTCCAGTTTCATGGTGCTTCCATCTCCCAGACCGGAATCCACTTCTTCTTCATGATAAGTGGTCTGTCCGCCAGGTCCCAGGATTACCATGGGATATTTCTGCGTTCCCTCAGCAGCACCTTCCGGTACATGGACATATGCCTTGATGGAATCAAACTGCTCATTGGCATCCGGAAGAACACCGTCAAATCTCTCGAACTCATCAAATTTATTGTTCTTTGTTTCTTCCGTCATGAAAATCACATCACTGTCACTGCTTCCCAGTACTTTACCGCTGACGGATTTCACTTCCCCATTGTAAGAGACTTCGGTATGAACATCATCCAAATGATAATAACCGCGTCCGCCTTTTACAGGAACACCGGCTGCATTCAAATACCAGTTGGTAACAACAAGAGTTCCCACCGGATTGGAGCTGCCTTTTTCATTGAGTTCCGGCTGATCGGCAATGGTAATGGTAACCTGTTTGCCGTCTACCTCAACCTTTTCGATGGGAGCTGCCAGCTTCTGCCCCTCCGTGTATGCCTGAGGATAGTCTTTTACCGTATAGGTATCCTCGGTTACGGATGAGGGATCGACTTCCTCCGGGTAAGTAAGAACAACCTGACTCAATTTCTGTCCGTAGAACCCATAATCCGTAATAGCCTGGGCCTGAACAGAAATCTGAGCAGTTGCTGCTTTGCTGTCTTCCGGTGCTGCCATAATCGGTGTTGTCAGGGAGAGCACCATGACAGCCGAAAGCAGAAACGCCAGAAAACGTTTCAGAGAATTATTTTTCTTCATGCCTTTTCCTCCTTAAACACATGATAGTTTCATTATAAAACAACCAATTTTACATTCAATTGTCTATCCTTGTACTTACTAATCAATCTTTGATCTGAATATTAATAAGAAAGGAAAATCAAATCCTTTGCTTACAGAAAGACAAATATTGACAAATGAACAAAAATCTTCCCATTTCATAAAAGAAAATGATGGAGAACTGCATATACTTGCAAGAATCGACTATTTATTCATGAAACTGCTGATACATTATCTTTCAGAACGCCCGCTGGACTAATTTTTGCGAAAAATCAAAAAACCTCCCCTTCCTGCTTACACAAAAAAGAGAGGTTTCACTAAATGAATAAAATATCATAGATCATATTACTTTTTCTTACACTTTAAGAAACCGCTTTTTTCCCTTCAGAGTTTCCTGTATGGTTTGGATCTGTCCATCCGACAATGCAAATATTTCCATAATGTCCCGATCCAGATCCTCATACCGTTCACTGATATTTTCCGATGCATCCATGATTTCGTCCACTTTTTTTACGATGGCAGCCTGAATCTCCGGTTCTGCCAACGGAATCGGAATCTGTTCAATATGGGAACGAAGCAGTTTAACAGAATTGAATTTTTTCAAAGTAAAAAATGCAGCTGCACTTGAGTTAAGGATGGCCAGAACGTATTTCATTTCCAGGCCCGGGATTTCAGGAATAAGAATATTGCAGCTGTTTAAAGACAACGTCTGATGATCATCATATGCAAACACGGGAACTTCACTGATAAAGCGGTACAGCAGCTTTTCTTTTGCCCGGTACATGGCGGCAGGTGCCGTCTGCTGAAAATCTTCCGGTGTAAAACGAATAAAGTTTTCGGATTCTTTGATGCCATATCTTTGAATATCGTTGCCTTTCAGAATGACCTCATAACCATCCCTTTTTTCATTTGAAATCATTTCTCTGTTGCTGCCGGTGACGATGCCCAGAGCAAATTTTGCGTTCCCCTTCAGATAGACTATATTTTTCCTGGTGCATATGGCATGAAGACACGCATACTCTTCATCGGATACATGAAGAGACAAAATTCCATCATCAAAACTTCTTTCATGGGCAATCACGAAAGATTTATTTTTTGTTGTTACTCTGCAGCCTACTGCCGTCGGCTTTTGATCCGGTGTAACTCCCAGAATAATGGCCGGACACTGTACCCCTGAAAAAGCATTTCCCAGATATGATACAAATTGAAAAGAGCAGGTATCTATCAGCCATCTTCTCACCGCTTTATGGGAGGCAACACTCAAAA
>JAQXIM010000132.1 GCA_029007785.1 Clostridiales bacterium
AGGAATGCTGCCACCATGATCATGAGCATCATCACCATCACGAGGATGAGGAATGCTGCCACCATGATCATGAGCATCATCACCATCATGAGGATGGAGAATGCAGCTGCCATGATCATGAACATCACCACCATCACCATCATGCAGATGATGTATTTACCAGCTGGGGATTTGAAACACCCCGTGCATTTACCGTTTCTCGTTTAGAAGAAATTCTCCAGGCGCTGGGTGACTCCGATTCATATGGCATGATTCTTCGTGCCAAGGGAATGGTACCTTCTTCTGATGGCGAAACTTGGCTGTATTTTGATATGGTTCCGGAAGAACATGAGATTCGTGAGGGAAGACCGGAAGTAACCGGAAAGATTTGCGTAATTGGTTCTGGTATTCAGACAGATAAACTGAAAGCTCTGTTTGAAGCATAGGAGGGATTAGGATGGCAAAACAGGAAGTTCCGGTATTTCTCATTACCGGTTTTCTTGAAAGCGGAAAGACAAATTTTTTGAATGCAACCATCGGAGAAGACTATTTTTCTATTGATGGAAAAACCCTTCTTTTGATCTGTGAAGAGGGCGAAGACGAATATGAAAATGATATGCTGGAGTGGAATCGCACGATACCTGTGATTGTGGATTCCAGAGAAGAACTGACTCCGGATTATATGGAGGAACTTCGTGAACAGTACCAGGCGGAGCGTGTGATTATTGAGTGGAACGGCATGTGGAATCCTCTGGAACTGGAATTGCCAGAGGGATGGTTCATTCACCAGCAGCTGATGATGGTAGATGGATCTACTTTTGGCACATATTACAGCAATATGCGTTCCATTTTTGCCAATATGGTAAGGAATTCGGAAGTGGTAATCTGTAATCGTTGTACGACGGATATGGATCTTGCCGGAATGAAGCGGATTTTTAAATCCATTAATCCTGCTGCAGAGGTTGTTTTCGAGGATGAGGAAGGGGAACTGGATAATTTCAGTGAAGAGGATCTTCCCTTTGACGTGAATGCTCCGATTATTGAAATCTCGAATCAGGATTACGGTATCTGGTTCCTGGATGCATCGGAAAATCCCGATCGGTATGCAGGAAAACGGGTGCGTTTCACTGCCATGGTTCACAAACAGAGAAGAATGCCCAGTGATTGCTTTATTCCCGGCCGTATGGCAATGACCTGTTGTGAAGATGATATGGTTTTCCTGGGGTATCTTTGCAGGACGCCGGAAGCATCAAAATGGAAGGCAAAACAGTGGGTGACTCTTACTGCCCGGGTGGAAAAAGAGTTTGTAAAAGCTTATGGGGAAGAAGGTCCTGTTCTCTATGCAGAGAAGATGGAACCTGCCCAGCCCATTACTCAGGTGGTCCAGTTTGGATAAAAATAAAGAATAATTCTCCGCTCTTCACATATATTGTGGTAAGGAGAGCGGTGCTATGTATAAAAGTTGGAGTGTTATCCTGGCAAAAAGAATCCGCTCTGTCCTGGAAGGGACAGAAGCGGATTCTTTTGATTCTGTGGAAGAAATTCATCTGAGAGTGGGGAAACCACTGGCTGTAACCATGAAAAGTGGGAACTATTATGTATCAAACAAGGGGAAAATCACTAAAAAGTGGGGAGAGTCCTTTATTGTCAAAGGACAAGATATCGAGGAAACTCTGGAATACGTCAGCAGTTATTCCCGTTATGCCTATGAGGAAGAGATCCGTCAGGGGTTTATCACTATTAAAGGCGGACATCGTGTCGGAGTCAGCGGCGAGGCTGTTGTAAATCGTGGAGTAATCCAGGGGCTGAAATACTTAAATGGCCTGAATATAAGAATTGCACGGTCTATTCCCGGCTGTTCAGATTCCTTCTTTTCTTTACTATATCCAGGCAGAC
Organism: Clostridiales bacterium; assembly: GCA_029007785.1. Taxonomy (GTDB): domain Bacteria; phylum Bacillota; class Clostridia; order Lachnospirales; family Lachnospiraceae; genus UBA3305. Next base: position 1,876 of record JAQXIM010000132.1, read on the forward strand.
AGCTGAACCATGTGGCAGTGATTTCTCCGCCTGGCTGCGGAAAGACTACAATTCTTCGGGATTTGGTTCGAAAACTTTCAGACGGAACAGGCGAAGAGGATGGCTATCGGGTTTCTCTTGTCGATGAAAGAGGTGAATTGGCAGCCTGTTATCAGGGAATTCCCCAAAATGATGTGGGACGGAACACGGATATTCTTGGTTCCTGCCCAAAATCAGAAGGTATGATGATGATGGTACGTTCACTGAATCCTCAGATTCTGGCGGTGGATGAGATTGGCACATTGGAAGACTGGGATGCCATGGAAAAGGTCTTTACCTGTGGGATCCATTTGCTTGCAACAGCCCATGCCGGTACTTATCAGGAATTTCAGGACAAACTGCCGGAAAAATTCAGAGGATCTTCCGGGATGTTTCAAAGAATTCTTTCTCTCCATCGGGATGGAAAGGGACAAATTGGTTGGGAAGTGAAAGATGCTTCCGGGAAGGAGATCGGAAGAGGATGCTGCTGAAGGGGACAGGAACCATTCTGGTTTTGTCGGGGTGCATGGGAATGGGATGGCTTTCCTGTCAGCGACTGATGGATCGGGAACGGCAAATGGATGATATTCAGTCATTGATCCGTCGGATCCAGGGTGAAATCCGGGTAACGGAAAGTCCCCTGGGACATATTTTTTTCCGTTTGTCCAGGCAGACCGATGAACCTTATACATCGATTCTGAAAACACTGGCAGAAAGAATGGAACGTCAGGAAGGAACCCGTTTTCGGGAAATGTGGGAACAGGTATGGAAAGAAGGGTTTCAACGGGAAATCTGTCGTGACGATTGGGAATCTTTGTTGGAACTGGGAAAAGAATTGGGATATCTGGATGTACATATGCAGATTCAGGTTTTAGATGATTTTTTGCAGGATTGGGAACGGCGCACAGAAAAATGCCGAAGGGATCGGATGGATAAACAGAAGGTATACCGATGTCTGGGAGTCAGTTCCGGGATTTTCCTGGTTCTTCTGCTGCTTTGAGAAATGAGGGGAATCTTATGACCGTTAACATTCTGTTTAAAATTGCAGCTGTAGGGATTCTGGTATCCGTATTAGGACAGGTACTGAAACACAGCGGCAGGGAAGAACATGCTTTTCTTACCAGTTTAGCCGGTCTTCTTCTGGTGCTGTACTGGCTGCTGCCCTATATTTTTGATTTGTTTTCTACCATGCAGGATATGTTTTCTTTATAAAAGGGGGCGGTAATGGGTGATCACTCTCTGTGCCATAGCCCTTACAGCGGTAATGATTGGACTACAGCTCAAAACAATGAAGAATGATCTTTCTCAGTATGTAAGTCTGGCCGGTCTCGTATTGATTTTTATCGCTGCCTTGCCGGGAATACGAACGGTATTTCAGCAATTCGAGGAAATAGGACAAAAGCTTTCACTTGACAATCAGTATATGGTTATTCTCATGAAAATATTGGGGATTACCTATATGGCAGAATTAACATCGGGAATCTGTAAGGATGCCGGTTTCCATACTTTGGGAAATCAGATGGAAATACTTGGAAAAATCCTGATTTGCGCAGTCAGTATGCCGGTAATGATCGCAGTTCTTGAATTGCTGTCAAAAATGATGGGAGGGTAAGAGAGAATGAATCGATGGATTTGGAGAATGATCATTGGATTCGTGGTGGGAATTCTGATTCTGACATCTTTTATCCTGAGAAAACAGGAGGTTTTGGCCAATGGACTCACGGAAGAAAGGGACGGTGTTTCGGAGAATACTTTCTTTTCATCCGTTTGGGACGAAAATCCGGATATGGGGGAGTTGGAAGCTTTCCTGGGAGAAGAGGAAGAGACAGCAGATCTTACCTTTACCCAGTTGGTGAAATGTATGATGGAAGGGGATGGGATGTCTGTTTTTTCCTGGCTGGGAAGGCGGCTTTATGGAATATTTTTTTCTGAAATACATGAAAATGCCGGACAGCTGAGGAAAGTTCTCGTGCTGGCTGTTTTTGCTTCTCTTTATCTCCGGCTGGCCTCGGGAGTGGTTTCTTCTCCTGGAGTGGGGTACATGGGATTTCTTGTGGCATATCTGATGATGGCAGCATTGATCCTGACATCCTATCAGTCCATTTTTGATGGTGTTTCCCAGGTTTTTGAGAAAATCCTGACCTTTATGGAGCTTCTTCTGCCTGTATTCTTTGTTGCTGTTGCCTATGCAGGTGGGACCATGACGGCCATGGCTTTTTATGAACTCATGCTGATTCTCATCGGTTCGGTGGAATGGGCCTTGTTCCATCTTTTTTTGCCTCTCACAGAAATCTATGTGGTGCTTCTTCTGGTCAGCGCTTTGTCAGAAGAAAATATACTGTCACGGCTGGCAGACTTGATTCGTCTGATCCTGGACTGGGGAATGAAACTGGTGGTTGGTATCGTAATTGGGATGAATCTGATTCAGAAAATGACGATTCCTTTGGTGGACACGGTAAAAAACCAGTCTCTCCGAAAGCTGATTTCGGCAATTCCCTGGGTGGGAAGCGGAGCGGATGTGCTCACCCAGGTAGTGCTTGGTTCCGGTGCTCTGCTTCGTAATGCCATTGGTACAGCAGCCATGCTGACCCTGGTTCTTCTCTGTATTCTCCCCTTGGTTCAGCTGGGGCTGATTGGACTTTTGTATCAGGGGGCTGTTGCCGTTGTGGAACCCATGGCAGAAAAACGTCTTCTGTCCTGTATCGGAGCCATGAGTGCAGGCTGTCAGGTTCTGGGTAAACTGGTTTTATATACATTGATTCTTTTTCTCATATCTCTTGCCATTGTATGCTCTGCTTCTCAGCAAATCGTTTAAAAGACGTTTCGTAATATAAGGATGAATGAGGTGTTGTCATGTTTGAATGGATTCGAAGAATTGCAGGATTTCTGGTTCTCCAATCCCTGGGAAAAACGCTGCTTCCCTCCCGGAAATATGAAGTATATTACCAGACATTTACAGGAATTCTTCTGGCCATGATGATTGCCGCACCAATTCTGGAAGCAGGAGGGCTGGATCAACTGGTTTTATCAGCGGCAGAACGGATACAAAGCGAGTGGGATTTGAGGGAAGGGGGAATGGAAGAAAGGATAGATGATTGGGAAGGAATACAGGAAGATCAGCTGGAAGAAATTCTGGAGGAACAGGCAGTTCAGAAAATGGAAGAAATAGCAAGGGAGAGTCAGGCAGTTATGACGAAATGTCAGTTGACCTGGGAGGATGTCCGTCAGGGAACTCTGAAAAATGCATATGTAGAATTGGATCATCCATCCGGTCAAAGTCGGGAAGCCTGTGAAGAAATGTTTCGCAGACAGTTTCTCAGACTGTTTTCGGATGCCATACTGGAGATTCATTGGGAATAGGGGATACCAGGGCAGGCAGGAAAAGAAAGGAGCGATTTCTTGGAGGGGCATGGGGAAGGGTTGAGCCGATGGAAAAATATTCTGGCAGAAAAGAGTACCAAATGGATTCTTTTTGTAGTATGTGGTGTTTTGTTGTTGGTAATATCCTGGCCCGATGGCAGGGGCTCTTCCCAGGAGTCTTTGGAGACGGCAGGGATTTCCGATTCTGAGATGAGAATGGAGGATTATGATAAACAAATGGAGCAGCGTCTTGTCCGGGTTCTTTCTCAGATAGAAGGAGCCGGTACAGTAGATGTCATGATCACTCTTCGCTCTTCAACGAAACAAATTCTGAAAGAGGATCTTAGTGTTCGCACCAGTGAGAAAGATGCGACAGATCAGGATTCCAATCGGCGGGAAGAAGAAAAGGAACAAAATGTCAATACCTTTACCGGAGAAGATAACGATCCTTATGTCATTCAGGAAGTCATGCCAGAGGTCGAGGGAGTTGTAGTAGTGGCTGACGGGGCTGGTTCCGCTCAGATTCGTCAGGAGATTATGGAGGCAGTACAGGCATTATTTTCTGTGGAGACACATAAAATAAGAGTATTAAAAAGGGAGTCGTGACGGAAAGGAGCAAGCGTTGAAGCGAGTATTAAAGAAGAACCAGATGGTTCTTACATTGCTGGCTGTCATGATTGCGGTGGCAGGCTACATGAATTACATAGGAAAGCCAGGTTCGTCGGAAAATCAGGGTGAAACAGAAGAAGCGGCCATGGCTGTGAATCCCATGCAGCAGGAAAACGAAGCAGCCCTCCAGGAGTCTCAGCCGGGAGAAGCCGTATTTACCAGTTCCGATATTGTAGAGTTTATTTCCCAGGTCAATCTAAACAAAGAGCAGATACGATCGGAGAATAAAGAATTGCTGTTGGAAATTATCAATAATGAAAATCTGTCCGAAGGAGCCAAGCAGGATGCAGTGGATCAGATGGTTCAGATGGCAGATATTGCTGAGAAGGAAAATGAAACAGAAACTCTTCTGGCAGCCAAAGGATTTGACAATGCAGTAGTCAGCATCACAGAAGATGCGGTGGATGTGGTGGTGGGAAGATCAGAAATCACCGATGCGGAAAAAGCTCAGATCGAAGATATAGTGACGCGGAAAACCGAAATGCCGGTGGATCAGGTTGTCATATCTTTGATGACTTATGCAGCAGATTCCGACGAGGTCATGGATAACACCGGGACAGATGGAGAATTGGAAACGGAGGAAGAATCTCTGACTGTGGATGATATCCTGCCGGAGGAAACAGAATAAAAAGATGGGGCACCGTATCTGCAGGGAAGGAGACAGATACGGTGTTTTCTTTATGCAGAAGGAGACAGCTACAGTGTTTTTTTATGCAATAGGAAAGAAGTTACCTATTGCATAAATCCCTCCGGAAAGAAACGCATGCTGCGCAGAAGGAAAAGTAATAAAACTAAAAGAGGTTACCGGTTGCATCTTAAGTGTCGATTTGCTATAATCGATAAAGTATAAGAAAAAACAGATTTCTTCCGAGCCGAAATCATCCAAGAGTCTGATGATGTTTTCATTGGTTTGCTGTTTCCTCAGGGAAGCAGAGTGGAGAGATCATCTTCGCAGTTAGGAGGGAACATTGCCATGGCAAATGAAGCTGAAAAAAGAAGCACTCATGTGATTTATGAGAAAGAACAGTTGGGGAAGGTTGTCATTGCTGATGAGGTATTTGCTATAATCGCCGGACTCGCCGCCACAGAGGTGGAGGGAGTGGATTCCATGGCTGATAATATTACCAAGGAGTTAATTGCCAAACTGGGACGGAATTCTCTGGCTAAGGGTGTTAAAGTAGAAATCAACGAGAATGAAGTTTCCGTTTATTTGTCTTTGAACATTAAATTTGGCTATAATATTCCTGAGACTTCCGCAAAAGTTCAGGACCGTGTGAAATCTGCCATCGAGAATATGATTGGATTTTGTGTACGGGACGTTAACATTAAGATTGCCGGTGTAATTGTTGAGAAATAATATGGTGGATAAGATGACAAGAAGAGAGATCCGTGAACATGTCTTTAAACAGCTGTTTTTAGCGGAGTTTTATAATTCAGAAGAGTATAGGGAACAGTGCAGCCTGTATCGTGAAGAACTGGAAGAAGCGAACCAGGAAGAGAAGCAGGAACTGTCCCGAAAGGCTGCAGATATTGCAGAGAAAATCCCTCAGTTGGATGAGCAGATCAATAAAGTAGCCCAGGGCTGGAAAACCAACCGTATGGGAAAAGTGGAATTAACCATTATTCGTCTGGCGCTTTATGAGATCGGTGAAGATGAGGATGTTCCTACGAAAGTAGCCATTAATGAGGCGGTAGAGCTGGCCAAGCTTTATGGCGGAGACGATTCGCCGGCATTTGTCAATGCTATTTTGGGCAAATTGGCGAAGGGGATGGAATAGCGATTGCGTTCAGAAAATCAGAATGTCTATACGGTTGCACAGGTTAATGCGTATATTAAAAACCTGCTGACGAGAGACTTCGCATTACGGCAAATCTATGTCCGGGGCGAGGTCTCCAACTGCAAATATCATACATCAGGCCATATTTATTTTACACTGAAGGACGGAACCGGAACCATCGCGGCAGTTATGTTTGCCGGAAACCGGAACGGCCTTCGTTTTGTCATGCATGAAGGTCAGCAAGTCGTGGTCATGGGAAGTATTTCTGTGTATGAAAGGGATGGCCGATACCAGATGTACGCAAAGGAAATCCGGCTGGATGGTCAGGGAGATCTCTATCAGCAGCTGGAGGAAAGAAAGCGCCGACTGGAAGAGATGGGAATGTTTTCGGCAGAGTATAAACAGCCGATTCCGCCTTTTGCCAGGACCATTGGCATTGTAACCGCATCCACCGGTGCAGCGATTCGTGATATTGTAAATATTGCACATCGAAGAAATCCTTATGTTCAGTTAATTCTATATCCTGCCATTGTACAGGGTGATCAGGCGGTTCCTAGTATTATCCGGGGAATTGAAACACTGGATCAAATGGAGCTGGATTGCCTTATCGTAGGTCGGGGCGGCGGTTCCATCGAGGATTTGTGGGCATTTAATGAAGAAGCAGTGGCCAGGGCCATTTTTGACTGCAGCACACCGATTATTTCTGCCGTGGGTCATGAAACGGATACTACCATTGCGGATTATGTGGCAGACTTGAGAGCTCCGACGCCGTCAGCGGCCGCGGAGCTGGCTGTGTTTGACTGGCAGGCTTTTCAGGAAAGCATGGCGTCGTCCGGACAGCGGTTGAATCGGGCCATGCAAGCCGGCATTTCCCGGGAAAAACTTCGGTGGATGACCCTTCACCGGAGACTGGAACGGTTGAATCCGGCCAATCAGCTGGAAGAAAAGAGGCAGGGACTGATCAATCGGGAAAAGCAGCTTTCTGATTTGATGCAGGGGCTGTTGGAGAAAAGAAAACATGAGCTGGCTTTGGCATCCGCCAGATTGGAAGCGTTGTCTCCGCTGGCAAGAATGCAGACAGGATATGCTTTTGTTTCCAGCGAAGAAGGAAAATCGCTTCATTCCATTTCCCAGATTAATGAAGGTGATCTGGTCAAGATCGACTGGCCCGATGGAACAGCAGAAGCGAAGATACTGAGAATGATATCCCGAAAATCAGAGAACAATATGGAGGAATGAGAATCATGGAAAAGGAATGGGAAGAGTTGACCATGGAAGAAGCATATCGTCAGTTGGATCAGCTCCTGGATGAAATGGAAAGCGGAGAACATTCCTTGGAGGAGATGTTCGGCCTCTATCAGAAGGGGATTAAACTGGTACAGTGCTGCCATGAAAAGATCGATCAGATGGAAAAGCAGTTGATTATACTCGAAGGAAATGGGGAATAGACGAATGACAGTGGAAAACATTCTGAAAAAATATCTTCCGAAGGAAGAAGGATTTCAAAAGACAATCCTTCAGGCGATGAACTACAGTATGATGGCAGGAGGAAAGAGAATTCGTCCTACATTAATGTTGGAATCCTTCCGGCTCTTTGGCGGAGAAGGGTCTCAGGTGGAACCCTTCATGGCAGCCATGGAAATGATTCATACCTATTCCCTGGTTCATGACGATCTGCCTGCCATGGATAATGATACTCTTCGGAGAGGAAAACCCACAACCTGGTCTGTGTACGGGGAAGCCATGGGAATTCTGGCCGGAGACTGCCTGCTGACCTATGCCTTCGAGACGGCATCAAAAGCATTTACCATGACAGATCATGTCGAGCGGGTGGGTGCAGCCATGAAGATTCTGGCAGAAAAGGCCGGCATTTATGGTATGGCAGGAGGCCAGGTGGTAGATGTGGAAAAAACCGGTCAGCCGGTTGCGGCAGAAGAATTGGAGTTTATTTATCGACTGAAGACAGGTGCTCTGCTGGAAGCCTCTCTGATGATTGGAGCTGTTCTTGCCGGAGCGGATGAATCTCAGATTCAAACCATGGAACAGGTTGGAAGAAATATTGGTCTGGCGTTCCAGATTCGTGATGATATTCTTGACATAACCGGTACGGAAGAAGAATTGGGAAAACCTATCGGAAGCGACGAGAGAAACGAAAAAACAACATATGTGACACTGTATGGACTGGAAAAAGCAGAAGCTGAGGTGGAAAGACTTTCTGCAGAGGCAATCGAGCTGTTGGAGTCCATCCCGGGCGATACGGAGTTTTTCTGCAGTTTTATCAGGAAATTGGAGAAAAGATCCCGATAAGGAGCATGTATGGTACTGGAGAAAATAAATCAGCCAAATGATATAAAAAAACTGAATCAGGATGAGCTGGTGATTCTGGCAGATGAAATCCGACAGTTTATACTGGAGATAATTGGTAAAAATGGAGGACATCTGGCATCTAATCTTGGTGTAGTAGAACTGACTATGGCTCTTCATCTGGCTTTTCGGCTTCCTGAAGATAAAATTGTCTGGGATGTGGGTCATCAGTCATACACCCATAAAATCCTGACCGGCAGAAGGGAAGATTTTGATGATATCCGGTGTTATGGCGGAATCAGTGGATTCCCCAACCGGAAAGAAAGTGTCTGTGATGCTTTCAATACAGGCCACAGTTCTACTTCGGTTTCTGCGGCCCTTGGTCTGGCTCAGGCAAGGGATTTGATGGGACAGAATCATTTTGTGGTTGCCGTGATCGGAGATGGAGCTCTGACTGGTGGAATGGCTTATGAAGCTCTCAATAATGCTTCCCAGATGAAAAAGAATTTTATTATTGTTCTCAACGACAATAATATGTCTATATCCGAGAATATCGGAGGGATTTCCAGAGCTTTGGGAAATCTTCGGACAGCGCCCAGATATAATGAATTGAAAGAGAATATATCGACAGCGCTTTCCCAAATTCCAGGCATAGGAAATCAGCTGGTGGGACAGATCAGCAGAACGAAGAGTGGTTTGAAACAGCTGGTAATTCCCGGTATGATATTCGAGGATATGGATTTAACTTATCTGGGACCGGTGGACGGATATGATATTCCGGCCATGGTCAATACCCTGGAAGAAGCAAAACGACTGAACCGGGCAGTACTGGTTCATGTACTGACAAAAAAAGGAAAGGGCTATCGGCCGGCAGAACGCCATCCGGAACATTTTCATGGCGTGGGATCCTTTGATATTGCCACAGGAAAGAGCCTGACTCCAAAGACGGAACCTACCTATACAGATGTATTTTCCAAGGTGTTCTGCCATATGGCTGAACGAGATCCAAAGATTGTGGGCATCACTGCAGCCATGCCCGAGGGAACCGGTTTGAAAAAGTTTCATCAGCAGTTCCCGGATCGATTCTTTGATGTGGGGATCGCAGAACAGCATGGTGTCACATTTGCCGCCGGTTTGGCAGCCGGAGGAATGAAGCCCTATTTCTGTGTCTATTCTTCATTCCTTCAGAGGGCTTTTGACCAAACCATTCATGATGTCTGTATTCAGAATCTGAATGTCACCTTCGCCATTGATCGGGCCGGTCTGGTGGGCAGTGACGGAGAGACCCATCAGGGGTTGTTTGATTTATCTTTCCTTTCTCTGATTCCCGGCATGACGGTGATGGCACCAAAGAATTGTTATGAATTGGCAGATATGCTTCGTTTCAGTGCAGAGCATGAAGGGGCGATGGCAATCCGCTATCCCAGGGGAACCGCCTGCAGCCGTATGAAAGAATATAGGGCTCCCATTGAGTATGGAAAGGCCGAGTGCATGTTCCGGGAAAGAGATATTCTTTTGCTGGCCATTGGTTCCATGGTGGAAACGGCCTGGGATGTCAGAGAAAAACTGAAGGCTGACGGATATCATGTTTCTCTGGTAAATGCGCGTTTTGCAGCGCCTCTGGATGAAGAGATACTGGAACGTCTGGCGGACAGCCATGATCTTCTTGTAACCATGGAGGAGAATGTCTGCAGCGGCGGTTTCGGAGAGCATGTGGCGGCTCTTTCTGAAGAGAAAGACTGGCATTGGAAGGTTTTGTCGGTGGCCATTCCCAATCAATATGTGGAGCACGGAAGTGTTTCCATTTTAAAAAAGCAAATCGGCATTGATGTGGATAGTGTATATAAAAAAATCAAGAAATGTCTGGAAAATGAAGTACAAAGGTAGCGGTAAAAGAGTAAAAAAGACGGTGGGAAACTTGTCCTGAGAAATCCGCTGAGATGGGAGTTAAGAATGAAGGAACGGTTGGATGTTCTTGTAGTAAAGAGACAGATCGCAGAATCCAGAGAGAAAGCAAAAGCTTTGATTATGGCGGGAAGTATATTTGTAAACGGACAGAGGGAAGATAAACCGGGAGCTACTTTTGATGAAAAAGCGGAGATTGTGCTTCATGGAAATGTCATGCCCTATGTGAGTCGTGGCGGCTGGAAACTGGAAAAGGCCATGAAGAATTTCGGTGCCCGTCTGGATGGAAAAATCTGCATGGATGTAGGTGCTTCCACCGGTGGATTTACAGATTGTATGCTGCAGAACGGGGCAGTGAAAGTATATTCGGTGGATGTGGGATATGGACAGCTGGCCTGGAAACTCCGACAGGATTCCAGAGTTGTCTGCATGGAAAAAACGAATATCCGTTATGTTACCCATGAGGATATTCCTGATGAAATCGATTTTTCTTCCATTGATGTTTCCTTTATCTCCCTGACCAAGGTTTTGGAGCCGGTGAAAGAGCTCTTGACGGAAAATGGAGAAGTAGTCTGCCTGATCAAACCTCAGTTTGAGGCCGGAAGAGAAAAAGTGGGAAAGAAGGGTGTCGTACGAGATAAGAGCACCCATCTGGAAGTCATTGAGAAGGTTATGGCTTATTCCGCAGAAATTGGATTCCGTGCCCTGAATCTGGATTATTCTCCCATTAAGGGACCGGAGGGCAATATTGAGTATCTTCTTTATCTGACCAAAAATCTGGAAGGAGATCAGGTAAGCCTGGATCCCAAAGAAGTGGTGGAAGCCGCTCATAATCAGTTGGATCAGAGTTGATAAATTGGAAATACAGCAATATTTGGGAAGAAAAACATGGATCATTTTTACATTATTACCAATGAAACAAAAGATGTAAACTTTGTTACTACAAAGATGATTAAAAACTATCTCATGAAACGAGGCAAAACCTGCTTGATGCGTCCAAAGGGTTCCGGGGATGACGCATACAGTCACCAGACGCTGCCCACAGAGATTCCGCCGGAAGTAGACTGCGTTATCGTTCTCGGAGGAGATGGAACTCTTCTGAGAGCAGCCAGAAATCTGGTGAATCGGAATATCCCTTTTCTGGGTATCAATTTGGGCACTTTGGGATATCTGACGGAAGGCGACAAAAACAGTATCACCGATATTCTGGAACGAGTGATTGCTGATGAGTTTATTCTGGAAGAGAGAATGATGCTTCGCGGACGGATATACTCTGCTGACCACACCCTTTTGAAAGAAGATGTGGCACTTAATGACTTGACTATCAATCGAAGCAGAACACTCCGTGTCATTAAGTTTAAGCTCTATGTCAATGGGGAATTTCTGTATCTTTATACAGCGGATGGCATTGTTGTGTCTACACCAACCGGATCCACTGCCTATAACTTATCCTGCGGCGGACCAGTGGTGGAACCGACAGCCAAGCTTTTTCTTGTTACACCCATCGCCCCCCATTCTTTGAATAATCGGAGTCTGATTCTCTCATCCACGGATCGCATTGAACTGGAAATTATCGGTTCCGATAAAGATCGGGATTCTGAGGTTCAGTATGTAGCATATTTTGACGGTGATTCAATGATTCCTTTGGAGCCGGGCTGCCGGATTGAAATTACTACAGCGGAGCAGGTTACAAAAATTTTGAAACTAAGTTCCATGAGCTTTTTGGAGACATTACGAATTAAAATGTCCTGAGGAGAAAACATATGCTTTTAAATCTTCATGTGAAGAACTTTGCTTTGATTGAGGAAGCGGATATCGACTTCGGAGAGGGACTGAATATACTGACAGGAGAAACCGGCGCCGGTAAATCCATTTTGATTGATGCGGTAAATGCTGCTCTGGGAGGCAGAATTCGGGGCAGTGTGATTCGGGCCGGCTGTGATTCTGCCTATGTGGAATTGATGTTTTCCGTACCGGAATCGGAGAAGCAGGAAGCTCTCCGGGCTATGGATATCAGTACGGAATATGACTGCATTGTTGTATCCCGTAAAATCCTTGCGGGACGGAGTGTTCATAAGATTAATGATGAAACCGTTACGTCTGCGAAAGTTCGTCAGGCGACAGCTCTTTTGATGGATATTCATGGTCAGCATGAGCATCAGTCTCTGATGAACCGACAGAAGCATCTGGACATTCTGGATCAATATGGCGGACAGATCCTTGAGAACCAAAGGCAGGTAACGTCACTTGCCTGGCAGAAATATCGGAATGCCTGTCAGGAGTGGGAAAGCTTTCAGGCAGACGAGGAATTTCGGAGAAGGGAAATGGATTTTCTTCAGTTTGAAATCCAGGAAATTGAGGCGGCGGCCATCAAGCCGGGTGAAACGGAGGAATTGGAGCAGCAATACCGCCGAGTTCAAAACAGCAGGAGAATCTGCCAGAGTCTGCAGAAGATTTCCGGCTGGATGGGAGAAAATCCGGGATCGGCTTCCGATCAGATTTCCAGTGCAGCCAGAGAATTGGCAGAAATTCGCCGCCTGGATGATGATCTGGTAAACCTGGAAGAGGAATTGACAGAAATCGAAGATTTACTCAGTGGATTCTGCCGGGAACTGGATGATTATATGGAAAGCCTGGATTTTCGTGAAGAGGAAGTACGGGACATGGAGGAAAGGCTGGATCTTCTTCATCATCTGGAAAGCAAGTACGGATCCGGCTGGGATGCCATAGAGAAGACGCTGCGAGAGAAGCAGCAAAAGCTGGAAGAGTGGCAGGAATACGATATCCGTAAGCAACAGGCAGAAAAAGAAATGCTCCAGGCAAAAGAGAAGTATGAGAACGCCAGTGAAATTCTGTCTCAGCTTCGCCGCAAGGCTGCACCGGGATTGGAGGCTTCCTTAAAGGAAGGAATTCAGGAACTGAATTTTAGTTATGTGGATTTTCAGATTCATTTTTCCAGGTCAGAGCATCCTGGAAAACTGGGCATCGATGAAGTTGAGTTTTTGATTTCGCTGAATGAAGGCCAACCGGCTCAATCCTTGGGACAGGTAGCTTCCGGCGGTGAACTTTCCCGTATCATGCTGGCAATCAAAGCAGTGCTGGC
>JAQXIM010000133.1 GCA_029007785.1 Clostridiales bacterium
GAAGTATTCAGAGGAGCAAAGGCTGCTGTGGAAGCCGGTGTTCTGGAAAACCCCCATGTTGAGGCCGCTTTTGCCATGCACGTCATTGCCATGTATCCCACCAGTATTATCATGACCAGCAAACAGCCCATGTCTTCCGTAGATGGATTTAAGATCACTCTGACGGGACATGGCGGCCATGGATCGACACCGGATGTTTGCATTGATCCCCTGAACGCAGCGGTTCAGGTATATCTGGCATTCCAGTCTCTGATCGCACGGGAAATCAGCGGCACAGATCAGGCCGTTCTTACCATTGGCCAGCTGGCCGGCGGTGAAGTGGCAAATGTCATCCCGGAACGTGCCGTTCTCCAGGGAACACTGCGTACTGCGAAAAAGGAAGTTCGGGAGAAACTGGTAAAGCGGATGAAGGAAGCAGCTCAGGGTGTTGCCTCCACTTACCGCTGCCGGATGGAATATGAAGTGCTGAGTGAATGTCCCAGTGTCGTTACCGATGATGACGTCACTGCATTGGCAGAGGATACCATAAAGTCCATGCTGCCCGATGTCCAGGTAATACACTATGAAACCGGTATGGGAACGGAAGATTTTGCCAATATCACCGATCAGGTACCGGGATCGTATTACGTCATGGGTGCCGGTCCCGAAGATCCTGAAAGACGGCTGGGACAGCATAATCCCAAAATTATATTTAACGAAGAGGTATTGTCCAGAGGTGCTGCCATTTATACACAGGTAGCAATGAACTGGCTGGAGAGAAACACGGATCAGTGATCAACAGGCTTGACCAAGAGCCTGCTGTTTCTATATTGTGGAACAGGCAGTGAGAAATCTCACTGCCTGTTATTTTATGCCGCGATACGGATAATCACACCAGGAAAAACCCATGCTCATCGTTTCATCTTCCTTTCCTGCCAATCGGGATTACCGCAGCAGATCGGCCATTTTGGACAGTCTGTCCAGAGATTCCGCCAGAGTTTCCTTCCCTCTTGCAAAATGAAGACGAATCAGATTGTTGATTTCTTCTTTGAAAAAGCTGGAGCCGGGCACAGCCGCCACTCCAATATTTCGAATCATCCATTCACAAAATTCCAGATCGGTATAGCCCTGAAACTGGGGAAGATCCAGAAATTCCTGAATATCAATCAACACGAAATAGGTCCCCTGAGGCACATTATGCTTCAAGCCAATACGATCCAGCCCTTCCATAAAAAAGTTCCGTTTCTCTGTATAAGTTTCCAGAAGTTTCTCATAGTAGGAATCCGGGAAATCCAGTCCGGTCACCGCTGCTTCCTGCAAAGGAGCTGCTGCACCTACCGTCAGAAAATCGTGTACTTTTTTTGCCGCTTCAATTACCTCTTCCGGACCGATCAGATATCCAAGACGCCATCCGGTAATGGAATAGGTCTTGGAAAGTGAATTACAGGTGATGGTATGATCAAACATACCGGGAAGTGCTGCCATACAGGTATGATGATACGGAGCATACACCATATGCTCATACACTTCGTCTGTAACAACGAAGGCATCGTATTTCACTGCCAGTTCCCCAATCTGCATCAGTTCTTCTCTGGAAAATACTTTTCCGCAGGGATTGGAGGGATTACAAACGATAATGGCCTTTGCCCCATCCTGGAATCCCTTTTCAATCAATCGGATATCAAAATCATATTCCGGAGGAACCAAAGGAATATAAATCGGATCGGCACCGGATAAGATGGCATCGGCACCATAGTTTTCATAAAAGGGTGAAAATACCATAACCTTATCTCCGGGGTTACAGATCGTCATCATGGCACACATCATGGCCTCTGTACTGCCGCAGGTTACCACAATTTCCGTGTCCGGATTGATGGTTCTTCCGATGGACTTTCCCTGTTTGCGTGCCAGAGCTTCTCTGAAATTCTGTGCTCCAAAGGTAACGGAATACTGGTGCGGTCCCTGATGGGCAGCCTCTGCCAGAGCATCCATGATTTCCTGCGGCGGGTCAAAATCCGGAAATCCCTGAGACAAATTGATTGCATCATAGTCATTACTGATACGTGTCATCCGCCGAATGACAGAATCGGTAAAGGTTCCTACACGTTCACTTAATTTTGGCATTGTTCTTTCTCCATAAGTATATCTTATAAAATTTCAATTCTGATTACCGATTTGTAATACCGATAAATTCAATTATTCTTATCCTTGATTAAAAGAAGATAACTGTTCTCCGATCTTATCAATCAGATCCAAATCCGCAGGCAGCCACGGTACACTGTGCAAGGTTTCTCCGGTCAGCCATTTTGCATCCGCAGCTTCCAAAAGCTCCAGATTTCCACGAATTAACTTACACCAGAAGCAGTCCATGGACAAATGAAAGGATGGATAATCATACTCAATTGTGTCGATCAACTCTCCAACCGAAATTTCCGTAGCCAATTCTTCTTTGATTTCCCGAACCAGTGCTTCCTGAGGCGTTTCTCCCGGTTCCATTTTTCCACCGGGAAATTCCCATAATCCCTGGTATTCACCATACCCTCTGGCTGTTGCAAAAATCTGATTGCCATCACGGATAACTGCTGCCACAACTCGAATCGTTTTCATAAAATTCCTTTCTTTCGCTGACGGACATTCATTCGATAACTCCGGTTTCCTAATTCAAAATCATTTTCCATTTATATACAACTATCCCATTCTTTGTTTTCCATCATATCATTTTTCAGCTGTCTAT
>JAQXIM010000134.1 GCA_029007785.1 Clostridiales bacterium
AACGGCGCCATGAATACCGGCATCGGCAATGATCTCTGCTTCCATCTCATGGAACTTGGCATTCAGCACATTATGAGGAATACCTTTTCGTCTCAGCATACCGCTCAGTTCTTCGGAAGCCTCAATGGTAATCGTACCAACCAGAACGGGCTGTCCCTTGCTGTGAGCCTCTTCAATCTCATTTACGATGGCATGAAGTTTTTCTTTCTTCGTCTTATAAACCGCATCTTGAAGATCTACTCGCTGAACCGGCTTATTGGTAGGAACTTCCACAACGTCCATCCCGTAGATATCACGGAATTCCTTTTCTTCTGTCATGGCAGTACCGGTCATGCCAGCCTTCTTTTCGAATTTATTGAAGAAATTCTGGAACGTAATGGTTGCCAGAGTCTTGCTTTCTCTCTTTACTTTTACATGTTCCTTGGCTTCAATTGCCTGGTGAAGGCCATCACTGTAACGGCGTCCCGGCATAATTCGTCCGGTAAACTCATCTACAATCAGAACTTCATCATCTTTTACAACATAGTCTTTGTCTCTGGCCATGAGATTATTGGCGCGAAGTGCCAGAATAATGTTGTGCTGAATCTCCAGATTCTCAGGATCTGCCAGATTCTCAATCTTAAAGAAATCCTCTACCTTCTGAATACCACGGGCAGTCAGGTTCAGCTGTTTGTCCTTTTCGTTTACCACGAAATCTCCCGTCTCTTCCACTTCTTCTTTCATCAAAGCCGACATTTTCGTCAGCTCGGTTCCCTCACCACGCTCCATACGTTTTGCCAGATAGTCACAGATCTCATAAAGTCTGGTTGACTTTCCGCTCTGTCCGGAAATAATCAGAGGAGTCCTTGCTTCATCGATCAGAACAGAGTCCACCTCATCCACGATGGCATAATGGAGATCACGCAAAACCAGCTGTTCTTTGTAGATTACCATGTTGTCACGCAGATAATCAAAGCCCAGCTCGTTATTGGTTACATAAGTAATATCGCAATTATAAGCGGCACGGCGTTCTTCGGGAGTCATGCCGTTGAGAACAACACCAACGGTAAGTCCCAGGAAGCGGTGAACCGATCCCATCCACTCCGAGTCACGCTTTGCCAGGTAATCATTGACTGTTACTACATGAACACCTTTTCCATCCAAAGCATTCAAATAAGCCGGCAGAGTGGATACCAGAGTTTTACCTTCACCGGTTTTCATCTCCGCAATACGTCCCTGGTGTAAGATAATTCCACCAATCAACTGTACCGGATAATGCTCCATATGAAGAGTTCTCCGGGCTCCCTCACGAACAAGAGCATAAGCTTCCGGCAGCAAATCATCGAGAGACTCACCCTCTGCACGGCGTTTCTTATACTCTCTTGTTTTCTCTCGAAGTTCATCGTCCGAGAGTGCCATCATGGAATCGCGATACCCTTCAATCTTTTTAATCAGGGGAGCAAGTTTTTTGCATTCCTTTGCACTGTGCGTTCCAAATAGTTTTTGCACAAGATCCATATTTTAAATTCTCCTGTATCTCTAAAAAATTGTAACTGTTCTAAATCATACTGCTTACCCACTATTTTGATGATACCCTGCAAAATAGGATAGACCACGCAGCACTCTCCCGGGAAAACAACCGTCCGGAGCACTTATTCCGTTCCTTGCTGCCCAACAGTTCAAAACTTTTATAATACATTGTAACATCTCTTTTCTTATTATTCAACCAGTACATCCGGCCTTTTTCATCATCCACTTCCTTCCACTATTTTCTGACGATTTTTTTATTTGGCTAAACAATATTTTTGAGGATATTTACCGGAAATAACCATTTATGCAACACTTGTTCACAATATTCGTCACGAAAAAACCTTGATTTTGCTGGGAAAAGTGAGTTTTGCACCAAGTTATCCACATTATCCACAACCACATGTGCACAAAAATTGTCGAAAACTCCCAAAATAAACAAATGTGATATTTTTGTTTTTTTCACTTTTCTCTTGCATTTTATCGATTTTATGCTAGAATTGTATTAAGCAATTTCTTCTTCTTATTGTAATGGCTGAATATTTTCAAGTTTTTCAAGATATATCGGTGCATTTCAATAAATTGCTGAATCCATTGGTAAAGGAGCTGATTGTATGCGTTTTACTATTTCTGGAAAAAACATTGACCTTACCCCCGGCCTGCAGAGTGCCGTAGAGTCCAAGCTGAACAAGCTGGATCGTTATTTCCATCCGGATACCGAGATTATCGTTACGCTTAGTGTGGAAAAAGATCGCCAAAAAATCGAAGTTACGGTTCCTATGAAAGGCACAGTCGTTCGTGCAGAAGAAGTCAGTGACAGTATGTATACTTCCATTGACCTGGTTCAGGAAACTATTGAGCGTCAGTTAATAAAATACAAGAATCGTCTCGTTGATCGTTCTCAGTCCAGTTTTACCCCGGAATATGTGGATGAAGTGGAAGCGGATGAAGATGATGCCATTCAGATTGTCCGCACAAAACGTTTCGCTATCAAACCCATGGATCCGGAAGAAGCCTGCCTCCAGATGGAGATGCTGGGACATAACTTCTTCGTATTCCGCAATGCGGAAACAGATCTGGTAAGCGTCGTTTATAAGAGAAAAGGAAACAATACATACGGCTTAATCGAACCGGAATGCTAAAATGATTATGGGCTGGTACAAAACTAGTTTTTGTACCAGCCCGTTTTTTGACTTTACTGTAGAATAGAGAGTTCCGCTCGCGGAACTCTAGCGCTGCCGCGCGGCTGCTTCTGCAGCCAAACTTCCATTGGAGCGGCATGTGCATTCTCCCGGAGGGTTTTATGCAATAGGAACGAAGTTTCCGATTGCATAAAAAACTGCTGCAGGAAAACACAAACCCTGCAGCAGTTTTTTATTCTATTACGTATGATTAACCAATAACATTTCGAATGCTTCTTACACTACGATAATTCCAAGTGGATACCTTAACACCGGTACGCTCATTGGATGCATGTACAACTTCGCCGCCGCCAATATAAATGGCAATATGTCCACCGTAGTATACCAGATCACCAGGGCGCATCTCGGAAGAACTTACACTGCTTCCGCAGCTTCCCTGAGAATCAGAGGTTCTGGGAAGGCTGTAACCAAAGTGCTTATATACCTGCTGTACAAAACCGGAGCAGTCAACACCAGTAGACAGGCTGTTTCCGCCGTATACATAAGGTACATTACCTACGAAGGAAAGAGCATAATCTACGATAGCGGAACGATCACCGCTGACAGATTCGTTCTTCGGAGCCTCGGTCTGAGGAGCCTTTGTAGTCTCAGCCTTGGTCTCTTCACGAGTTGCCTGGGTCTCAGCCTTGGTGGTAGCACGTTCCGTTTCTCTCTGAGTTTCCTGACGAGTCTCGGTCTTCTGTGCTTCTTCTCTGGCTGCTTCTTCCTTAGAAGCTGCGATGGATTCCTCTGCTTTTCTCTTAGCTTCCAGAGCTTCTGCCTCTTCTTCCAGAGAAATAGCCTTGGAGAAATCTACCGTAATTTCAACATAATCGCTGGATACATAACCAACAATATCGTCATCAATCTTGAGTTTTGCAAAACCGTCTTTCTGAGAAAGTACGTCATACTTTTCATCCTCAGAAAGCAGAGTCACGGTGGAGCTGTCCAGACTGGCTTCCGAACGAAGTCTTAAAGTCTCAGTACTTACCGTAGCTTTCACATCACCAACCTCAAAAGCAATGGCTTCTGCTTCTTCACCGGTTACAAAATAATCAGACTTAATATAGCCTTTTACGCTGCCGGACTCGATCTGATACCAGGTTCCATTGTCGGTATTTACCGTATCCAGAATAGTAGCAGCTGCGTTGTTATAGATCTTTCCAACAATCTCAGCTTCCTCATCGGCTGCTGTACGAATGTTAACATAATTATTTACCTGAGAGATAGCGACATTATCATAAGGAGAAGCCTTCTGTTCTGCTTCTGCCGTTTCCTGAATGGAACTGGCCAGTTCAGCTCGTTCTTCCTTTTCTGCCTGAGTCATCTCATATTTGGTATTATTGTCAGCCAAAACATTACGGGCATTCAAATATGCTGCACTGGTAGCCTCAACCTGAGCCACTCCGCTGACCATAACTTCTTCTACTGCACTGGCGTTGAACAAGGTGGAAATACCTGCCACACCATACAATCCTCTATCTGCGAAAGCAGGCGTTGCTGCAAGTAAAGATCCTGCCATACCAACGCTGGCAACACGTAAAAGAACGCGATTCCATTTCATCACTATATTACCTCCACTGCTTTTTAACTTGTTACATAAATATTACGCTCTTGAACAAAGTATAACAATTGAGGAAGTCGTTGTCAACCTCTTTTTCACTCTTTGAAGAGTACCAACGTTGAATTTCTGAAGTTAATTTTCATTTATCTCAGAATACATCCTGTTATTATTTCATATATTGCATTGTTTTCTATCAATTCGACATTTTATCTTTTTATTTCAAAATTGTAACATAACAGAAAGTCTATTTCATTTTTCGACTTATTCCCCCTGCTATTCTCCCAGCTGTGCCAGATATTTTTCTGCAGAAGAGGCTGCGTTGGCACCGTCCGCTACGGCTGTAACAATTTGACGAAGCGGTTTCTGACGGAGATCGCCTGCAACAAACACGCCAGGAATGCTTGTGGTTCCCGATTCATCTGCCACGATGTAACCATTGTCATTCATTTCCAAAGCTTCAAATAATTCATTTCTGGGCTGAATTCCCACGGCAACAAAGATTCCGTCCACATGGAGAAGAGACTCTGAAGACTTCCTTTCTGCTGCAGAAATACCATTCTGGTTGGATGGAGCAAGCAAAAGAGACTGAACCGAATTTTCACCTTGAATTTCCGTTACCACTGTATTCCATAAGATCTCCACATTACTCTGCCGCAAAAGCTGTTCCTGAAGGGAGGAAGCAGCCCGAAGACTGTCTCTTCGATGGACGAGATATACCTTACGGCACAGTTTTGACAGGAAGATTGCATCTTCCACTGCCACGTCACCGCCGCCTACCACAGCAACGGTTCTGTCTTTATAAAATGCACCATCACAAAGGGCACAGTAGCTGACACCTTTTCCGGCCATTTCTTCTTCTCCGGGAACCTGAAGCTTACGATGAACCGCTCCCGTTGCCAGAATCAGAGTCTTCGCTTCAAAGCTGCCTTCCGTAGTATGAACCATCTTCACATCCCCGTTCAGATTCTCAACGGATTCCACACAGGCTTCTGCAAAAATGGCTCCCAGTCCCTCTGCATGTTCCCGCAGTTTTAATGCCAGGTCGAAGCCGCCGATTCCCGGCAATCCCGGATAATTATCAACTTCTTCCGTATTAATAATCTGTCCGCCGCTCATCATTTCCTTTTCTATCGTCAGACAGGATAAGTTCGCTCTCTGTGCATATATGGCTGCCGCCAATCCGGCCGGACCGGAACCAATAATAATTAAATCGTACATGTTTATACCTCCCATTGTCCTTTATTGTATCCATTTATTTATGGAAATACAAGATTTCTCCGGGAATCCTTTCTTTCTGCTTTTCTTTCCCGAAAAAAACGATTATGATAAGATTCGTAGGATTCAAACAATAAAAAAGGAGATCGGATTTATGAATAATCCTTTAGTTTTAGTTACCGGAGCATCCCGGGGTATTGGCAAAGCCATTGCTCTCTATTTTGCTTCCCATGGATATGATGTGGCTGTTGTTGCAAAAAATAATGCTGCAGCCCTGAACCAGGTAAGTCAGGAAATTCTGCAGCATCATGTATCTTGTTATCCTTTCCTCCTGGACATCAGCAAGAAGGAAACGGCTCCGTCCATCATTGACGCCCTGGGGGAATGCGGAAGAAATGTGGATGTTCTCATTAACAATGCCGGAATCTCCCGGCTTGGTCTTCTTCAGGATGTAACCTGGGAAGAGTGGCAGGAACTGATCCAGACAAATCTGACAGGATGTTACTCATTTTGTAAGGAAGTTATCCCGAGTATGGTTTGGAATCATCGGGGAAAAATACTGAATATTTCCTCTGTATGGGGTATCTGCGGTGCCTCCTGCGAGACAGCTTACTCTGCCACCAAAGGGGGAATCCATGCCTTGACGAAAG
This sequence comes from Clostridiales bacterium, assembly GCA_029007785.1. Lineage (GTDB taxonomy): Bacteria > Bacillota > Clostridia > Lachnospirales > Lachnospiraceae > UBA3305. Next base: position 6,117 of record JAQXIM010000134.1, read on the forward strand.
CTCTTGCCAAAGAGCTGGCTCCCAGCAACATTCAGGTCAACGCCATTGCCTGCGGTGCCATTGATACGGACATGAATCGCTGGCTTTCTCCCGATGAGCGAAAAGATCTGGAAGAGGAAATTCCTGCCGGACGAATGGGCACTCCGGAAGAAGTAGCCGCTTTTGCCTATCAGATCTGTACCGGCAATGAATATCTCACCGGCCAGATTATTCAGCTGGATGGCGGCTGGATCTGATCCTTTCAGTCTTTCCGTCTGATTTATCCCCAGGATTACCAGTGAATGTATTCTTCCCTTGTAGCTTATTCCTTATTAAATGCCTCCACAATTTTCTCCAGCCCCCGGACCGTTTCCGGCTGTTCCAGGGCCAATATTTCATCGGTATGTTCTGCCCTCACCAGGGGCAGAATTTCTTTTGTCTGGAGAAGTTCAAACAGCATGGATGCCGTAGAATAAGGTTTCTCCCAGTCTCTGGCCTCTCCGCCGTAAGCGATGACAAGGGCACCTTTTTTTTCTTTCATGGAAGGAGTTTCTTTCCGATAAAATTTGGAACAGAAATAAGGCTGAAAACGACTGGCCAGATTCAAAAAACTTCCGGTCAGTTCGGAGAAATAGATGGGGGAAGCAAACAGAAGATTGTCACATTCTTCCAAATAGCTGTAAATCTCCTGCATTTCATCCTTTCGGCAGCAGCCCGGATGCTTCCAGCAATAACGACAATCCACACAAGGGTGGATATCTGCACGATAAGAAGATACCATACGAACTTCTCCCTCCAGCCTCTGGGCAATCCAGTTCACCATTTTGGCCGTCTCTCCGTTTTTTCTTGGAGAACCATGAATAATTAATGTTTTTTTCATAACAAATAATATACCTTCTTTGCTTTATCTTACTTTTTTGGTGGGCAAAAACCCTTGTCCGTTGTCATTTCACTGTCCCGGAACAGAGAAGCCACCAGTGCCTCGTATTCCAGGCTGTGCTGAACCTTTTTCAATTTTTTCACATATTTTTCTCCGGCGGAAAAGCTATGAATCATGTAAAACCAATACTCTTTCATACGAAACAGAAGATTCCTGTCACCGCTCAAATCATTCTTGAAGGTTTCATACAAATTCTGGTGAAATTGCTGAAATCTCTTTTTGTCAGGTGTCTTTCCTTCCGCTTCTTCCCTGAGACCCGGATTGGCAATGAGGCCTCTTCCCAGCATGATTCCCTGAATATTCGGGAACCTTTTCTGCAAATCGTGAATCTGCTCTTTATTAAAAAGATCCCCGTTATAAACCAGGGGATGGCAGCATACCTCTGCTGCCATTTGAACCATTTCCATTCTGGGTTTGTTCTGATAGTAGTCTTTAAGAACCCGGGGATGAAGAATCAATTCATGAAGAGGATATCGATTATATATCTGAAGAATCTTCTCGAATTCTTCTTCCCTCTCTATCCCAAGACGTGTCTTTACAGATATTTTCTGTCCCTTTGGACAGCCTTCAAAGATTTCCTCCAGAAAGCGATCCAGCTCCTCCGGGGCTGCCAGAAAACCGGCACCTTTTCGCTTGGAAGTGACCGTGGGAGAAGGACAGCCAAGATTCAGGTTAAGTTCCAAATATCCCAGGTCTTCCAATTCTTTTGCCAAACCGCAGAAAAGCCCGGATTGATTCGTCAGAATCTGGGGAACCAGATAAATATTTTCATTGTTTATCGGAAGAATGTCCTTTTTCTCCCGATTTTTCATGCTGTTCTCACGTCCCGGCGAGATAAAAGGGCTGAAATACTTGTCCATGGGCTGATACCAGGTCCGATGACACTGACGAAAGATATGGCCTGTCAGTCCCTCCATAGGTGCCAGATAGTATTTCACCTTCCCCTTTGTTTCACCCGCTGCTCCTTCTGCTCCGCCCTCTTTCTGCATACTTTCTCTGTTTTCCATTACCTGATCCGTTCCTTTTCCCTGCATATATTCTGACATGATCTGCTTTCCCTGCACTCAATTCGCTGCCGTTTCTTTCATCTGTTTATGTTTGAATTCGATCTGCTTTTTGAATCTACCTGTATTTGGATTCCGTCTGTTTCTTTTATTTTTTTAGATTCCATCTGTTTCTCTGATTTTTTTGGATTCCATCCGTTTCTTTCATTTTTGGTATTCCATCCGTTTCTTTTCATTTGAAGGAATCCATTGCATATTCTTCGTTCTTATTTACTCTGATACAGGAAGTTCTACTTTCACTCCCATCTCCGACTTGGCCATGGGATAAATCCGTGCCATTTTCTCATCATTATAATTCTCATCCAACCACTCCTGCCAGAAAGCCGATGCAGGAATCTCCCGGTCTCTCTCATCATAACGAATCAAAGCCAGAGCAGACACAGCCATATTGGCAGCCATAAATACTACCAAAACTCTGGTGATCACTTTGCCGACACGAACAGGGATTTTTTCAATCCATCTGGAAACCCATACAAACAGCAGTTTAAACCAGATTACAGCTGCAAAGCCCCAGAAGAAGCTGTATAGGAGATTAATTCTGCCTCCCAGATTAAAGGGCATAGCACTGTAATCCCAGAATACTTTTCCAAATACAATCTCAGACAGAACGCTGCAGACATATTCATAGGTACCTCCCAGAAGAGTTCCCACAACAAAAAGGAAGGTACTGGAACGGTCTTTATATTTGTACAAAACTGCCGTGAAAACAGCAATGGCAAATCCCCAGACAACACTGAAATCACCCCAGACAAGACTGCTGCGACTCATCCAGACTCCCATATTTGCCCGACAGAAAACGGTTTCGACCACATCTCCCAGAAAAGAGGTGATGAAAAAAATAAGAAAAAGCTTGTCAAAGCAGCATCCCGCTGCAAATACATTTTCCGTTTTTTCTGTCGTAAAATCAATGATTTCCCTGGACTTCGGGTAAGCTTTTTTTATACGAAAATCAACACGACGGCAAATCCATTTTCCAAAACGATTACTGATTCCTGTCAGCCATTCATCGACACTCTGCCATCTTTCCTTCGCCTTGCTCCTTCCGGAGAGAATAATCATAGTTGCCGCAATGTCCAGAATCAGAATCCCCCACAATATGAAAACAATCAGATTTCCCACCAGGGAAGGCAGCAAATGGAAAACCCGGCAAAAAAGGAGATTTCCGATTTTGGCCACGATGACTGCAAAGGTTCCCCAGCAAACAGACATGGGAGCACATATGTAGCCATCCAGATTCAAGGGAACATTGGAATAGTCCCACCATTTTTCATGGTATCGGGATTCAATCCAATGACCTCCGATCCACTCCAGAAGGGTTGCCAGAATCATTCCGCCGACAAAAATCCAGAAAACAGGCAAATCCACCATACAAACAGACACAAATACAGCTGCCATGCCATAGATAATACAGAAGGGTCCGTTGACAAGACCACGGTTTGTAAAACTTCTCATTTTTACTGCCGTTGCTGTTGTTTCCATAACCCATCCTATGAAAGAATATAAGATAAAAAGGTACATTAATTCCAATATCGTGTATCGCATTTTTCCCTCACCATTTGTACAAATCAAAATTTCAAAATTTCAGTTCCGATCAGTGATCAAAACTGTTAACTTTGGTATCATATCATGAAATATTATCTCCTACAACCGAAAGTAGGACGATAAGATTCTATGCCTTCCATCTTCAACAGCCATTCTTTTCGGTCCATTCCTCCGGCATAGCCTGTAAGTTTTCCGCCTGCCCCTACCACCCGATGGCAGGGGATTATGATGGAGATGGGATTATGTCCCACTGCACCGCCCACAGACCGGGCAGACGCTTTTTTGATACCGCTTTTCTCCGAAAGCCCATCGTCAGCTTCCAAAGTCAGCTGCCGGGCAATTTCTCCATAAGTCATCACGGTTCCGTAAGGAATTTCACATAAGATTTTCCAGACTGACTGACGAAAGGAACTCCCCCGGGGTGCCAGTTTCAACCGGGAAGGATTCGGTTTCTTCCCGGAAAAATAAGCATCCAGCCATTCTTTCGTCTGACGCAGAATCATGGAATCGGACTGACATAGGTTTTCCCCCTTCCATCCGTCCATATAGTATTTCTGTCCCTCCATCCATAACCCTACCAGGGCATCCTCTTTTGCACCTAAAGTCAAACATCCCACCGGAGATTCATAGTATGCCACATCCATTTTCAATCACCTCTATGCTTTTCTTTCCCTGTGTTCCCGTTTTTTCCCTTGTTCCCGTTTTTTCCCTTTTCTATTCTCCTCTTTTTTACTGTGTTCCCTTTTTGTGTTTCTTTTCCCGTTGTTTACCTATGTTTACTTTGTTCCCCATTCCCCGATTCCAGATTTATCACTTTCTCAGAGTTTTCAGGTATCTTTTCTGTCCCTCTTCTATCCTGCGGCTTTCCACCGCTTTCTGAATGGTTTTATTATGAATCCAGGTCTCCAGCCGATTCTGTTCCAGATAGGTCAATGCCGCGTCATACTGCTTGGCAAGCGCCGTGGCAAAAAACCAGGCAATCATCATATGTACATAATATTCTTTCGAAGAAATATCTGCGGCCCATTCCAGATATTCTTCCTGAAAAAAATCGTCCAGATAATACCGCATCAGCATTCCCATTCCAAATCGTACGGTATAGGGATGCGAATCTGCCATCCATTTACGGATCTGGAGAAGCAATCCATCGGGTCGTTTTTTGAACAATTTCGGATTAACCATATCACAGGCAGCCCAGTTATCCACATAAGGCAGCCAGGCATTCAGCCCCTCTATGAGCGGCTCATACTCTTTGCTCTGTTCGAGTATGAAACCATGGATACACATCTCTTCAAAATATGTATGCGGCAGTTCCCGGAGAAAATCATGGATCCACGGTTCTTTTGCCAATTCTTTTGCCATCTTTCGAAGCTCCGGTATTCTGACCCCGATCATGGTTTCCGGCTTCAATGTGGGCATCAGCGGCTGCTGAAATTCTTTGTATTGTATATCCTGAAGAGCAAACAATCTTTCCTGTATTTCTTTCATAAGCTTTCATTTTCTCCCGACACTTCTTTAGGAATCATTAATACAAAATTCAACACACCGACCCGATGTGCTGAACCCTTTAAATGTCATGAGCCCAGGGACCCATAGATGGTAAAATACATGAAAACATATATTTTATTTCCACTTGTCCCTTGGCTCATATCATATCGCATTTATTATTGAATTTCCATATATTCGTAAATATATTTTTCTTTTTCTCCCACATAGTCACCAGTGTAAATTCTCTCACTGGCTAACGTATTTCCATCTTCATCATATTCATATGTCTGATCATATTCATCCGGATAAGACCAGACATAGGGATTGGACGCTGCCGTATTTTCATCCACGGAAGAAGTCTGGGTACCCATGATAACCTCTCTGTAAGAAACATTCTCCTCCGTCTTTTGTCCTTTTTCGTCATAAGAATACGTTGTTGTAGTTGCCGCAGTTCCCACTTCCACATCCTGAACAGTGGTCTCTGCCGTGGTCATGGACACCGGACGGATAAAATCCGTTTCTTCCGCCACGGCTTCCAAACAGCCATCGTTCCCATATGTATAATAGATGGATACTGCTGTTTCATAATAATCCGGTATATAGACCTTCTCGTAACAGGAAAAGGTCAGTTTTCCGTCATCGTCATAAACATTGGTGTAAGAAACATTTATTTCATTTCCATAACTATCTTTCGTGATTTCGCTCTTTATATTCCCTCTGTCATCGTAAGTATAAGAAATCTCCTCCAGAACCTGACTTTCCGTATATTTCTTAGAAAATACTAACTGGTTTTCGTCGTTATATTCATACTCTACCATATAAGGATTGCTCACATAGATTCCGGAAACACTTTCCGATATCAGGGAACCTTCTTCATATTCATAATCATTGCGGTAGCATTCCTGATCATCCATGTATCCAATACGAGCCGTTTGATTTCCCTTTTCATCATATTCATAAACAAAATAAGCGTATAGCTCATCCGATTGGTAGGAATCAATCCGTTTCAAAACACTGATTTTTTTAGTTCCCAATGCGACATCTGATGAGGAAGAGACGCTGCAGGAAGACATGGCAATGGATAACAAAACAGCAAGCAACACCCCGAAAACTTTTCGCATAACATCCTCCCAAACACAGAAGAGAGTGGGAAAATCCATTTTGTTTTTTCCGCACTCCCTCCTATTTCATATCTATGAAATTCTGATGGAACAGGGAGCAGGTCCATTGGACTTTGAACTAGCCCCCCTGTTCACTGTTTGCATAACAATCTTACTTGCTGATTCTTACAGCTCTTGCCAGACTCCATGCAGAATAGTTTTCTTCTCCATCTACCGTCTTGCAGGCACGGACGCGTACATAGTAGATCTTGCCTTTTTCCAGACCGGAAATGGATTTGCATACGGTATCAGCACCGGATACGTCAACAGTCTCTGCATCTGCAAAGTTGTAGCTGGTACTGTACTGAATCTGATAACCATCGGCTTTCGTATTCTTCAGCCACTGTACCGTTACAGCTTTACCTGCCGTATTGCGAAGACCAAGAACGAAAGTACTGTTCAGGCATACTACATTCACGGCTTCACCTTCGCCGAGATATTTGCCCTTCTTGCAGAATGCACGTACGCAATAGCTGTACTCGGTACCGTTCTTTGCAGTCAAATCGGTGAAAGATACGTTCTTTTTGCCATATACGGTTCCAATCACTTTCCAATCCTTGTCTCCGGACTTACGATATACATAATATCCAGATGCACCTTTTACCTTGGTCCATTTCAGAGATACACCTAAAATGGAGTTGGTAACGGTCAGATCTTCTTTCAGGATCGGAGCAAGATAGCTTACCTTAAAGGATACAGAAGTTTCTGCTGCCAGATATTCTTCCGTCTCAGCTGCTGTAATAGTAATGGTCACTTCGCCGACTCCCTGAAGGGTAATTACACCGTCTTCATCAACAGTTGCTACTGCTGCATCACTGGTAGTATAGGTAAGTTCTCCGTCACCGGTGGATACGGCATTCAGAGCAATTGTCTTTCCGGCTTCGTATACTACGATAGGTGCTGCTTCGTCAAAAGTAATGGTCTGCTCATCCTTAGTCGGAGCATCTGCACTTACCAGGAAAGGATTGTAGTTTACTTTGTCATAACGGGCAGAATCGTCATAGCCGTAGTTGATTCCGCTGGAAGGATCGTGGCTGTCGTTGATATCCCACTGATTTGCGCAGCTCCAGGATACCCAACGGAAGTAAGCAGCATCGCCGTAAATTTCACTGAGTTTCTCATCTTCTGCCTTCATCAGGTTAGCCGGGAAGGTGCCGCCCCATTTGATGATATCATCGTTGATGGAGTTTCCGTCTTTATCCCAACCAGGAACATAAGTTCTCTCAGTAAAGGTGGTAATAGGATTTCCTTCTTCGTCTACGATACTAAGAGTTCCATTTGCCAGAGCTTCGTTAACAGCATCCACATCAACACCAACATGGCCATTGTAGTATACATGCTTAGCCATTTCATAACCGTTGCGGTCATATTCGTACAGTTCTTCTCTGGTGTTAATGGACAGCCAGGTACCATTGTTCGATCCATCGGTGGATTCACGCATGGTTCCGTGCCAGATGTTTGCCAGAGTAGCATAGTACTCAGCACGGTTGCTGCCTGCGTAGCTGTATCCGCCGTTGTTCCAAAGATCGTTGGTTGTTACAGAATCCGTATAAGCCTTCTGAACAGTGTAGTTCAGATCGGTGAAGCAAGGCATACCAGTGATTTCGATGGAATGAGCACCTTCGTGACCCATGATGAACTCATTGTCATAACGGGTATAAGTATAGTCACGGGTTACGTTGAACTCGGTGGTCTGGCAGATGCCGCCGCCAAAGCCTTCTACATACAGATAGAAATGATTCTGCGCGCCATAGGTGTTGCGTTTTCCGCTCATCTGATATGCATGATGATGATAACTCATCAGCTCAGCGCCGCCGCCCTTATAGGCAAGACCATCGGCAATTCGCTGACCAATATTATCATCTTCCTGAGACAGCATCAGATCCCAGTATTCACAAGCAGCAGCCAGAGAGGATTTCTCAACATAGGGATCGCCGTATACGTAAACACCGGTTTTTTCGCTTCTCATTACCTGGCTCATCCAAGGACGGAATTTAACCGAAATCGGTTCGTTGGTCAAACTGTTGTCTGCCCAGTCCTTAGCAGTTCCGCTGTACTGAACGGTGATGGTACCATTGATACCGCTCTTCAGATAATCAGGAACCGTGCTTTCATCAGCGAAGTTTACATAAGTACCGTTTTCAATAGCACTTTCACTTGCAGCTACAGTAAACGCTTCTGCTACAGTCACGCCTTCCCGGTCTTCTTCAGACAGGGAATTGTAAAGCTGAGGGCTTACGGTCTTACCGTCGAGAGACCGGTTATAGGCATTTTCCGTAAACCAGGGACGATATCCGTCACTTTCCGGATCTGCTGCCTCGGCAACTTCTTCTGCGGTAAAGCCTTTTACATCGCTTCCAATGTAACCATCGTACATCTTGATACCTCTAACCTGGAGGGTCAGAGTCTTCCACTGATAGAACTGACAGGTCAAACCGGAACCGGTATAAGTATTTACATTGCCGTCCTTATCGGTCCAATTGATGGTCCAGAGTTCTCCGTTTCTCAATTCATCCAGGTCGCGGATTTCACGGTTGAATACCAGCTCGATCTGGTTTGCAGAGATCAGGTTGCACTCAGTAACATACAACGGGTCGTAAGCTTTTCCATTGATGTCATAATTATCCACCTGGGAGTGTTTGTACCAAGGGAAGTCGATCAGGATCTGTCCGTCGGTATTCACGGTATGCTGCTCACGGTATCCGGAGAAATACTCGAATTCACCGTAAATTTCTACCATAACTCCATACAGTTCCTCATCATATTGCAGCATTTCAGAACGAGTATTTACAGGGAAATTCTCATACTGCCAACTACCGTCGGAAGACTCTTCAATTCCTTCATACCATACCATGGTTGCATAGGCAAAGTACTCTTCCTTACTTTCCATCATCTTGGTTCCCGGCCACAGATTCTTTTCTTTTGCATTCTCATAGGCGGTTTCCAGATGTTTTACATAGTTGTAAGTATTCTCATCATCATAAACACTCAGTGCAAACATGGGAACACCATCGATAACACCCAGTTCCCAGTACAGTTTTGCAAAATCATAAAGCAGCTCGAAGGTATTGTTGTTGGAATCCTTCTGACGCATTACATCTTCTGCGGTAGTAACAATGATGGGAAGTTCTCTGGTTCCAGGAATCGTTACACGGGTATAAGCATCTTCTGCATTATACAAATGACGATATTCCGGTACATCATATACGCTCTCGCCGCTGCCGACAACAACAATTCTAAGATCACTATGGGATGCTGCCAGCGTCAGGAAATCGGAACGGCCGGCAACTTTGTTGATGCCTTCTGCACAATACTGAATAACGTATTCTGCAGTATACTGAGCATTCTTGTCTTCACAACCAGAATTCTCATTACCAAGTACCCAAAGTTTGGATTTGGTTCCCTGATTCTTACGTACTGCTACAGAATCACTTCCCAGAGTTTCTGTAAAGGTATACCAGGGATCCCAGTCTGCTTTCAGTTCCTGTTCACTCTTTGTTTCAGTTACAACAACGGAAGCTTCTTCCGGATTTACCAGAGCTTCTTCCAATTTCAGGGTTGCCTTATCTTCAAAATAGGCATCCACGGTGAAAGCTTTCTTTTCACCATTTACAACAACAGTAAAATCTTCTGCAAGAACAGATTCCGGAGCTTTGCCTGCTTCATACCCCACTTCAATAAACTGTTCCGTAATCACACTTGCATATTCTGCAGATCTTCCTGCGGCTTTCGATTCCACAGTTCCTACTGCACCTGTCACGTCTGAAAGTTCCATTCCCGCTGCCATTACAGGCTGTGCTGCTAAGATAACAGCCAGAGCGGTTGCCATAATCGTTGATTTGATTTTGCTACGTCTCATAAAACTCTCCTTTCATTGCAAGTCTTCTGTGTTGCTTTCTTTGCCCGTTATCTTCTGCTCCTTCTCCTTTCCTAACATAATTTCGGCAATCTTTCTTCCATCTAACCCATTTTAGTGTAACTTTGTTTAATATAAAGTCATTCCGATGTTTCTATGCTTTTATCATTGAAACACCGGAATGAAATATATTCCTTTGTAAGGTACTATTTAATTGAAAATCTGTCTTATTCCTGAATATCATCCACAGACAGCTGTCTTGCCTTGTTGGCACGCCATACATACAGACCAAGGGACAGGCCGATAACGCCGTATACCATGAAGGTTCTGAAATACTCACCGAGAACGGCCTGACCAAATACGGAGGATCCGATCTCAGGGCTGAGAATAAACATGGAGTGGAACAGCAGACATCCTGTGATAGCCTGAGTGATATTTGCTTTATCTACGGAAGCACCACCTACCAGAAGAGCAGCTACCGCAAAGAAACCGATATTGGTGTGAGCCGTGTATGTGTTCAGGGTACCAATATTCTGGAGATAGATAATCATACCCCAGGCAGCCAGTACCGTGGAAATCATGGTAGCAATCACACGGGTACGGTCTACATTGATACCATTGGACTCAGCAATGTACTGATTCTGTCCGCAGGAACGGAAATCCTGTCCCAGTTTGGTAGTCATAATCCAACGGATAAAGAAAGCCAGAACAACCAGAATCAGAACCAGAACAACGGGAACCTGTCTTACCTTGGTAAGAGATCCGCCTACTGCAATATGGTATGCGAAAACGCCGGCCAGAACTGCACCGATAACAGCATAAGCCACAGAACGGAACACGGGCGGCTTTTTCTCACCGGGTTTCAGTTTTCTTACAAACTGATTCCACAGAGTATAGAGCACAAACAAAATGCAGCCAAACAACATAACAGGGGCAAAGGGAAGCTGAAGAATATCTTCCAAAGCATACTTCATCAGTCCCATATCCACACTCATACGAATACCAACACCACCGGACAGTACCATAACATGGTCTGCTGCCACAGGAATGATGGCACCGATCACAAACAGTACGATAAACTGATAGATACCATTGCCAAAATAGCCTACAATCAGGGAAGCAATCATTTCCTGACCACGGGTTTTATTGAACAGAACACCAGTCAGATAACCGCAGATCAGAGAAATGGGAAGGGCTATTACCATAGTCAGGATTAAACTTGCCAGTCCGCTCATATTGGTAATTCCACCCAACTGGAAATACTGAACGGCAATAATGGCCAGCTGACCGGACATAGCACCTACTACAATACCGAAGTTCATTCCCAGACCAGCCACAACGGGGATGATCAGAGAGAAAATCAGGAATGCATTCCGATAGAAGCGATTGGACAGCTCTGTCAGAAACCAGTTCAGCGTAACGCCTTCCGACAGAAGCAGACCCAAAATGATAAATACCCAAAACAGAAGAGTTACCGCATGATCCGCAATCCAGCGTCCCATACTGAAGTTCTCATCTCCGGTAAATTTTACGAATAAGTTCTTCATCAATGGTCACCTCCTGCTTTAACCTTCGTCAGTGCATACAAGATTACACCGTTCTGGATGATGATTCGCATAATATCGGACAAATCTGTTCCGGTAAAGATCTGGTTGGCAACCGGCATAGCCGCTGTCATCAGTCCCTGGAAAATAATAACACCGATAACTACATTGCGAACGCTGGCCTTGGAGGCAGTTGCACCACCGACCAATACGGCGGCAACAGCAGGAAATGCCATATTCATCGGGCCGTTATACAACTGTACGTAACCATATTCCTGAGCATACAGGATGATTCCGAGACCTGCCAGAATCGTGGACAGCATATTTGCCAGCAGACGGCCACGCTTAATGTTCAGGCCGGCAGCATCGGCAAAACGGGGATTTTCACCGCCGGCATAAATAGCCAGACCTGTTTTACTGTTAAAGAAAACATTGATCAGCACCAGACCAAGGACAAATACCAGAACGGCACCGGTAGGTACTGTGATTTTTCCAATACTGAAGGATCCCAAGTTGGAAATAATCTGAGAAGCTCCGAAATTATCCAGCTGAATGGTCTCACGAAGACCGGTACCCAGCATCCAGCCCATCTTACGGTTGGAGAAGGGAACGGCCAGCCACAGGATATTGAACAGAGCAACGATAGAGAAACCGGAATAAGTAGCGATGGTCATCTCCGCCCCCTGTACGGCATTCATCAATTTACCATAGATCCATCCAAGGATGGAGCAGAGAATCAGGCAAAGACCAACCGCACAAA
>JAQXIM010000135.1 GCA_029007785.1 Clostridiales bacterium
TGAGTTCATCAACAAACTCCTGTAAGGCTCTTGCTGTCTCAGGTATTCTATAGTTGGCAAGATTATCATCAACCGCCTTAACTGTTGTGTTAAGTCTTGATAACAGCCACTTATCCATAACAGGAAGCTTGTCATAGTCAAGTCTGTATTTTGTCGGGTCAAATTTATCAATATTAGCATACAATACATAGAATGCGTAGGTATTCCAAAGAGTTCCCATGAACTTTCTCTGTCCCTCGGTAACTGCTTTTCCGTGGAAACGGTTCGGCAGCCAGGGAGCACTGTTGATATAGAAATACCAACGGATGGCATCGGCACCATAGGTGTTCAATGCTTCCATGGGATCTACGGCATTTCCTTTGGATTTACTCATCTTCTGACCATTTTCATCCTGAACATGTCCCAGAACGATAACGTTCTTATAAGGAGCCTGATTGAAAATCAGAGTGGAAATAGCCAGCAGGGAATAGAACCATCCGCGGGTCTGATCCACTGCTTCACTGATGAAATCGGCAGGGAAGTTCTTCTCAAATACATCCTGATTTTCAAAAGGATAATGGTACTGAGCGAAGGGCATGGAACCGGAATCGAACCAGCAGTCGATTACCTCCGGAACTCTCTTCATCTGCTTTCCGCACTCAGGACAGGTGATGGTTACTTCATCAATGAAAGGACGATGAAGTTCAATCTCATCCGGGCAGTTGGGAGACATCTTTTTCAATTCCTCTTTGCTGCCGATGGAATGTTTGTGACCGCATTCACACTCCCATACATTCAGAGGAGTACCCCAGTAACGGTTACGGCTGATACCCCAATCCTGAATGTTCTCCAGCCAGTCACCAAAACGGCCTTTGCCGATGGTTTCCGGAATCCAGTTGATCGTATTGTTGTTGCGGATCAGGTCTTCTTTTACCGCTGTCATTTTGATGAACCAGGATTCTCTTGCATAATAAATCAGAGGAGTATCACATCTCCAGCAGAAAGGATAATCATGCTCAAATTTCGGTGCATCAAAGAGCAGACCGGCTTTATCCAGGTCAACCAGAACCTTAGGATCGGCATCTTTTACGAAAATGCCGCCGTAAGGCGTATTGTCTGTCATATTTCCTTTTCCGTCTACCAGCTGTACGAAAGGCAGATCGTAATTTCTTCCTACCTTCGCATCGTCTTCACCAAATGCGGGAGCAATGTGAACAATACCGGTACCATCACTCATGGTTACATAGGTATCGCAGGTAACGAAATGAGCTTTCTTATGCTGCTGAGCAGCCAGTTCTCCGGCAATGGCAAAAAGAGGTTCATACTCTTTATATTCCAGATCTTTACCTTTGTAAGTCTCCAGAATCTCATAAGCAGCCTGACCTTCGGATGCCAGATTACCAAGAACCGTATCCAGAAGAGCCTGGGCCATATAATAAACGTATCCGTCTGCTGCTTTTACCTTGCAGTATGCTTCTTCCGGATGTACGCAGAGAGCAACGTTGCTGGGCAGTGTCCAGGGAGTGGTGGTCCATGCCAGGAAATAAGCATCTTCACCGATCACCTTAAAACGAACTACGGCAGAACGTTCTTTTACTGCTTTGTAGCCCTGAGCTACCTCATGGGAAGACAGAGGGGTTCCGCAGCGAGGGCAGTAGGGAACAATCTTGAAGCCTTTATACAGCAGACCTTTTTCCCAGATCTGCTTCAGTGCCCACCATTCGGATTCAATGAAATCATCATGATACGTAACATAGGGATCTTCCATGTCAGCCCAGAAGCCAACTTTTCCGGAGAACTCTTCCCACATTCCCTTGTAGCGCCATACACTTTCTTTACATTTCTGGATAAAGGGCTCCAGACCATATTCTTCAATCTGCTCTTTGCCATCCAGACCCAGTTCTTTCTCTACTTCCAGTTCTACAGGAAGTCCGTGAGTATCCCAACCGGCTTTACGGGGTACATTGTAACCCTTCATCGTACGGTAACGGGGAATCATATCCTTAATGACACGAGTAAGTACGTGGCCAATATGAGGCTTACCGTTTGCAGTAGGCGGACCGTCATAAAACATATATTCCGGACCGTCCTTGCGATTCTCCATACTCTTTTCAAAGATGTGATTCTCTGTCCAGAATTGTTCCACGTTCTTCTCACGCTCAACAAAATTCATGTCTGTAAGGACTTTCTTATACATCTTGTTTTCCTCCAATTGATTCGTGTCTTTTTGTAACGCCATAAATAGAAAAAGACTCCATCCCAAACAGGACGAAAGTCTGATTTCGCTATACCACCATGTTTGCTGCATACTAACATATGCGCTCTCGATAACGGGAGAACCGTCTGAGCCTACCGAAGCATGAATCAAATACAAGTCTTCCTGGGTCAGAAACTCCGGAGTGATCTTCCTGCCTTCGCTGGTACTGCCGGGCTCTCATCCGCCCCGACTCGCTGTAAGTTTTCCGAAGGAGTACTCTCTCCATCTGCGTCATTTTTATTACTGTTTCCAACAGGAAACACATTGGCATTTATTATAAGAGCATTTTCCCCAGAAGTCAAGGTTTCTGTCCTTTGTCTGCATGAAATTCTCAAGGAATCTCAAGGACTTCGAAGGGCAGCCCTCCTTTCGGTAAAGCTGCCCTTTTCAGACTCATTTCTTCTTATTATATATATCCATCATATTACATATATTCGACTTATTACATATGTCTGTCTTATTACATATGTCCATCTTTCACAGCTTCATCAGAAGAACAAACACCATAAGGGTGCCGTCACCATGGAAATAATCGTGGACAGAGCCACAATTCTGGCGGCAAATTCCTCATCCTTCTCATATTTGGAAGCCAGAACCGCAGTAACACTGGCTGCAGGCATGGCGGCAAGAAGAACCGAAACCCCCATTACCAGTCCCGTTATTCCTGCGAGACGACATCCCAGAAGAACCAGGGCCGGAATCAGAATCAGTCGGACAAAGCAATAGTAAAGACTGTCCCGATCCACCATTTCCTTCCAATGGGCTCCCTCCAGAATGGTTCCGATTACCAACATGGAAACTCCCGTATTGGCTGATGCCAGGGACCGAACAGTGGCTCCCACAAATCCGGGGAGATCCCACTGGGCAATCATCAGCACCAGTCCGATCACCACGGCAATAATACAAGGATGGGTTACCACCTTCTTCACCAGGTCTTTCTTACTGGGCGATTCCGTATAATAGGTCAGACCCACCGACCACATGAAAACTCTCTGAGGAATCAGATAGATGGATGCATACAACAGTCCCATAGATCCGAACGCTCCCTCTGCCACAGGATTTCCCAGGATCCCGGCATTGGAACAGATCGTGGCATACTGGAGCACTTTTTTCCTCTTGTCTCCGTAGCGGGGATATAAAAGCTTACCCAGAAGCATTGTCATGATCTGAATGAGAATGGCAATGATAAAAATCTCCAGACAGGAGCTGAAAATCTCCACGTTAAATTCAATGATAAAGGATTTTACAATGTTGCAGGGGAGAGTAACGTAAATAACCAGATCCATCAGTACTTTTTTTCCCTCATCGGTTATAATTCCGATTCTCTTTAAGAGATAACCGACGGCCATCAGGGCAATCAGCATCCCCTGCATTTCCAACAGGTTGCCAAAATTCATTTGTAAGCCTCCTTGTCTGCAGCAAAATGAAAAGGATTAAAATGTGCAGACACCTTCTCTATTATAGGTCTTCTTCTTTCCCGTGACAATTTCTTTTTTCTGCATGATGGGTCTTCTTCCCTTCCATGACAATTATTCTGTTGGCATGATAGATCCTCTTCCCTTCCATGATAATCTTTTTTTTGCCGATCCCGAACTGTCTTGTCATCTGTAATGACTATTTTTCTTTCTTTTGTCAAAATTGGTTGTACTCCATAGAAATTATGCTATAATGTCCTTAAAACTGAAATATATTTCCCGATTCCTGCTTTCAGGCAGGATTCTTTTAAGGAAAAGACGTCTGAATCACAGACGGGAGGTAATTATGAGCAAAAGAAATTTAACCCTGCTTACCGATCTGTATGAATTGACTATGATGCAGGGGTATTATGAGAATCAGTCTGATGAAATTGTCGTATTCGACGCCTTCTACCGCAACAATCCCAGCGGCAGCGGCTATGCCATCTGTGCCGGACTGGAACAGATTGTGGATTATATCAAAAGTCTTCACTTTACCGACGGCGATATCGAATATCTGAGAGGCCTTGGTATTTTTAAGGAAGATTTCCTGGCTTATCTGGCTGATTTCCGTTTTACCGGCGATGTTTTTGCCATTCCGGAAGGCACGGTTGTCTTCCCCAATGAACCTTTGGTGAAAGTTGTGGCGCCTGCCATGCAAGCTCAGCTGATTGAACCCGCCCTTTTGAATATCGTAAATCATCAGTCCCTTATTGCCACCAAGGCTTCCCGCGTTGTCTATGCGGCAGCCGGAGACGGCATCATGGAATTCGGACTGCGCCGTGCTCAGGGACCGGATGCTGCTATTTACGGAGCCCGGGCAGCCATGATTGGCGGCTGCATCGGCACCAGCAACGTTCTGGCCGGACAGATGTTTGACGTACCGGTAAAAGGAACCCATGCCCACAGCTGGATCATGAGCTTTGACGATGAGCTGACCGCTTTCCGTACTTATGCCCGTCTGTATCCTTCCGCCTGCATTCTTCTGGTAGATACTTACAATACTTTAAAGAGCGGTGTTCCTCATGCCATCCAGGTTTTCAAAGAAATGCGTGCGGCAGGAATTCCTCTGACATTCTACGGAATTCGTCTGGACAGCGGTGACCTGGCTTACCTGTCTAAAAAAGCCCGGAAGATGCTGGATGAAGCCGGCTTCCCCGATGCTGTCATTTCTGCATCCTGCGATCTGGACGAATATCTGATTGCCAGCTTAAAGGATCAGGATGCTGCCATTACCTCCTGGGGCGTAGGCACCAACATGATCACCAGCAAGGACTGCCCCGCTTTTGGCGGCGTTTACAAGCTGGCTGCCATCTATGATCCGGAAACCGATTCCTTCATTCCCAAGATTAAGAGATCGGAGAACTCGGAGAAAATCACCAACCCCGGAAATAAAATCATCTACCGTATCTACAATAAGGAAACAGGAAAGATTATCGGCGATCTGCTGACACTCCATGATGAGGTATTCACGGAAGACGAAAACCTCATGATTTTCGATCCGGTTCATACCTGGAAGAAAACCTACCTGAAAGCCGGAACTTTCACTCTTCGTCAGCTTCTTGTTCCCGTGTTCCGACAGGGTGAGTGTGTCTATGAGAGTCCCAGCGTTATGGAAATCCGTGACATCTGCAGCCAGGAACTGAACACTCTTTGGGATGAAACAAGACGGTTTGTTAACCCCCACGAAGTTTATGTGGATCTGTCCCGGAAGCTTTATGATGTAAAATACAATCTCCTGGACAGCCTGAATAATACATTGGAGGATGTTGCTCAATGAGAACCTTACTGGTCCTTTTACTCATTCTGATCTTCCTGATTCCTGTCGGCATTCCCCTTTTGCTGGCGGAATGGATCGTCGGCAAATTCAATCCCCGGCTTCGGGATCGAAGCAGTCTGAAGATCATCCAGACTGTACTTTGCATGATCCTTTGGCTTTCCGGAACAAAGGTTACCGTCCTGGGACGCGAAAACATTCCGGAGAATCAGCCGGTTCTTTATGTCAGCAACCACCGGAGTTATTTTGATATCGTCGTGGGCTACACCCTTGCCAAAGGCCTGTGTGGCTTTGTTGCCAAGAAGGAAATGGAAAAAATCCCCCTTCTCCGTGCCTGGATGCGCCGTCTCCACTGTCTGTTTCTGGATCGGGACAATATGCGTGCCGGCATGAAAACCATATTGGCAGCCATCGAAAAGATAAAGAGCGGCATTTCCATCTGGATCTGCCCGGAAGGAACCCGCAATCAGGAAGAAGATTTCCTTCCCTTCAAAGAGGGCAGCTTCCGCATTGCCGAGAAGGCCGGATGCCCGGTTGTTCCCGTTGCTTTCACCCATACGGATGACATCCTGGAAAGACATTTCCCCTGGATTCGCGCCACAGCTGTCACCGTGGAATTCGGCAAGCCTATCATGACCAGCGAAATGGATCGGGCTGCCATGAAACAGCTGCCCGCCATGGCTCAGGAAGCCGTAGCAGCCATGTACAGGAAAAACTACTGATAATCCAATCAATGAAAATGGTGTGCCGCCAAACACACCTGTAAAAAAAGAATCGTGCAGCCCTAGCCGGAGGCTTCACGATTCTTTTTTCATTGTGATAATTAAGAACTTTTACTGCCCTGCATCCGTTTGATGACTTTCAGTCGGGTAAATTCTTCTCTTTCCTTTTCTTCCAGTGCATTGCTTATCCCGGAAACCAGATCCTGATACTTGGGAATCGTAATGTTCTTCAGAGCATTGGCCCGCTTCTGTGTCTTTTTGATGCTGGCTGCCAGACGATAGGCTGCATTCTCTACCATGGACAGTTTCACCGTCAGTTCTTTCACTTTCTCAAAAGCTTCTTTTGCTTCATCCAGAGATTTTTTCGTACTGTAATATCCGTAAGCAGGGGCTGCCATCGTCGGATCACATTCCACCAGAGGAATCTCCGTTCCCATAATACTTCGTGTCTTAATCCGAATGGAGGTTTCCTCCGGTACAGAACAGGCAATTTCCTGAACATAACTGATGCCCATTTCAATATTGGCTTTCTGAAGGGCAGTGTAGGCCTTTCGGAAAGTGATATCAATCTGTCCCTGAATATCCTTGGCTTCATCGATGAGCTGCATCAGCTCCCGAATCAGAATATTTCGTTTTTTATCCATCAGCTCGAAGCCCTGCTGTGACAGAGCCAGAGAGTTTTTTGCCCGGATTAAATTTCCCTTTGTCGGAAATGTATTGGGATCCATTCCTTCACCTCCCGTATTCCTATCTGCTTTGTTCCACTTACTTATTCTTTTTCCGTTTTTGTTTCCTGATAAAATTCATCAAGAATTTTGGTATCGATACGATCCAGTTCTTCCCGGGGAAGCATTCCCAGCAATTTCCAGCCGATATCCAGGGTATCCTGAATGGATCGGTTCTCGTGTTCTCCTTGTCCTACAAAATTTTGCTCAAAAACATCTCCAAAGGCCAGATATTTTTTGTCCAGGTCAGACAATTCATCTTCTCCGATAACCGATGCCAGAGCTCTGGCATCTCCCACCCGGGCATAGCAGGCAAACAGCTGGTTTGCCACATCCTGATGATCCTTTCTGGTATAGCCTTCTCCGATACCATCCTTCATCAGACGGGACAGAGACGGCAGAACATTGATGGGCGGATAAATGGCCTGACCATGAAGGGCACGATCCAGTACCACCTGTCCTTCCGTAATATAGCCGGTCAGATCGGGGATGGGATGGGTGATATCATCGTTGGGCATGGTAAGGATGGGAATCTGGGTTACCGAACCATCGATACCGGCCACAATACCGGCCCTTTCATAAATAGTGGCCAGTTCACTGTAAAGATAACCGGGATAACCTTTTCGGGAAGGAATCTCTCCCTTGGAGGAGGATACCTCACGCATGGCCTCGGCGTAGGAAGTCATATCGGTAAGAATAACAAGAATATGCATTCCGCATTCAAATGCCAGATATTCTGCCGCCGTCAGAGCTACTTTCGGAGTAATCAAACGCTCTACCACCGGATCATTGGCCAGATTCAGATACATAACGACATGATCGGAAACACCGCTTTCCTCAAAGGTACGGCGGAAGAACTCTGCCACATCGTATTTAACACCCATAGCTGCAAATATGATGGCAAATTTCTCATCGGAGTTTCCGCCCAGGGAAGCCTGTCTTACAATCTGAGCAGCCAGCTGATCGTGGGGCAAGCCATTTCCGGAAAAGATGGGAAGTTTCTGACCACGGATCAGAGTCGTCAGTCCGTCAATGGCAGAAATTCCTGTCTGAATAAAGTTTCTGGGATATTCCCTGGTTACAGGATTCAAAGGAAGTCCGTTGATGTTGCGGCGAATATCGGAAACCACACGGCCCAGTCCATCTGCCGGTTCTCCGATTCCATTGAAAGTCCGACCCAGAATTTCCTTCGAAAGAGGAATCTCCATGGGATGACCCGTCAGTCTTGTATGGGTATTGTCCAGAGACATATTTTCCGTACCCTCAAAGACCTGTATCACCGCCTTATCTCCATATATTTCTATGATACGTCCCAACTTTTTTTCTGTTTTATTTACGGTAAATTCAACAATTTCCTCGAAGGAAGCATTCTGTACTCCCTCCAGGACCACCAGGGGACCGTTGATTTCACTGAGTCCCAGATATTCAATCGACATGTCTGTCCCCTCCTCTATGCATTCCGGGCAATTACCTGATCATAGAAATCATCAATTGCCCTTCTGTAATCATCAAACATTTCCAGCTTATTATTGGGAACATCATATTTGATGGAAATGATCTTTTCAAAAATGGAATCCTCTTTTAATACCGAAATCGGATGTCCCATAGTTACCAGGGCTTTTGACTTCTGATAGAGGTACAATATCGTTTCCATCATCAGGAACTGCTTTTCCATGGGAACGCAGGTGTCATCCGGATGGAAGGCATTCTGCTGCAGAAATCCCAGACGAATCACTCTGGCAATCTCCAGAACCAGTTTCTGATCATCGGGAAGTACATCACTTCCGATGAGCTTAACAATCTCCATTAAGCTGCTTTCTGTATTGAGAAGGGCTACCAGGCGGTTTCTGTCGTCTACAAATCGGGGAGATACCTGATTCTTGTACCAGGGCGCCAGGTCACCCAGATATTCACTGTAACTGGTCAGCCAGTGAATGGCAGGGAAATGTCTGGAATAAGCCAGGGACTTATCCAATCCCCAGAAGCAGCGAACAAAACGTTTCGTATTCTGAGTAACGGGCTCAGAGAAATCGCCTCCCTGAGGAGAAACGGCTCCAATGATGGTTACAGAACCTTCCGTTCCATTGAGATTCAGCATCATGCCGGCTCTTTCATAAAAAGCAGAAAGACGGGAAGCCAGATAAGCAGGGAAACCTTCCTCTGCAGGCATTTCTTCCAGTCGTCCGGACAATTCTCTCAGAGCCTCTGCCCATCGGGAAGTAGAGTCTGCCATAATTGCCACATCATATCCCATATCGCGATAATATTCTGCCAGAGTCACACCGGTATAAATGGATGCTTCACGGGCAGCCACCGGCATATTGGAAGTATTGGCAATCAATGTGGTACGATCCATCAGCAGATTTCCCGTTCTGGGATCCTTCAGTTTGCCGAAATCCTCCAGAACCTGGGTCATCTCATTTCCTCGTTCACCGCAGCCAATGTAAATAATGATGTCCGCATCGGACCACTTGGCAATCTGATGCTGAGTCATGGTCTTTCCTGTACCGAATCCACCGGGAATGGCGGCTGTTCCCCCCTTGGCAATGGGAAACAGAGTATCCAGAATTCTCTGTCCCGTAACCAGAGGCACTGATGCGGGATAACGTTTTTCCGTGGGTCTCGGCACACGAATCGGCCAGTTCTGTGCCAATCTCAAGTCCACCTTTGTTCCATCCCGAAGTTCCAGCACGGCCACCGTATCTTCAATGGTATATTCTCCATCGGGGACTACCTGTATAATGGTGCCTTCCATGTTTGGGGGAACCATAGAACGATGGGTAATCGCCGAGGTCTCCGGTACCTCTGCGATGATCGTACCTCCGGAAACCTCTTCCCCCATGGAAACGGTCATATGAACCTTCCACTTTTTCTGCGTGTCCAGAGCATCTGCACTGACACCCCGACTGATATATTTTCCGGATTGTTCCGCAATATTTTTCAAAGGCCGTTCAATTCCGTCAAAAATATTATGAATAATACCAGGACCTAGAAGAACCGATACGGCTTCTCCGGTGGCTTCCACGATTTCACCCGGCTTCAGTCCCGTCGTCTCTTCAAATACCTGTATTGTGGTGGTGTCCCTGGTGAGCCGAATGACTTCTCCCACCAGTTTTTCCTTTCCCACATACACCATCTCAGACATTTTAAAACCGGTGTTGCCTTTCAAATAGACAACCGGTCCGTTGATTCCATAAATGATACCTGTCTTAGTCATTATAATTCCTCACGCAGCCGAAAATTTTCCCGGGTTTCATCCAAAAGCTTCCGCAGTGAACGATCAATCAAAATATTCCGGGATGGAATGACAGCCTGGAGTCCCCCCAGAAATTCTTCCTGGGATATGCAAAATTCCATCCGGCTATTCCGAACAGACCGGAAAAGCTCTTCTGCCAGATTCTCATCGGAAGGATCCAGATAAATCTTTACTTCCTCTTCGGGAGCATAGGACTCTGTCTGCTCCAGCTGCTTTTTCATCCATTTCCGATAACCCTCACCGGATTTAAAAGCCAGCAGTTTCTCTTCCACTTCCTGAAAAAGCTGATCTGTCAGTTCATATTCCTGCTTGCTCAGCTGACGTTTCATCTTCAGCTGTTCCTTCGAAATTTCAATATTGTTGATACGACGGTTTTCTTCTGTCTCCGTCTGAATCTGCAGCTCATTTTGACGCATCACGGTTTCCTGATGTTCCCGGAAAATCTGGTCCAGGGCTTTCCGGCACTTTTCCAGTTCATCGTCACTTTCTTCCCGGGCATTTTCCATGGAAACATCATAAAAATTCTGCAGTTTCTCCTCTATGGTCATGATTCCCTCCTTATCTTTCTCCTGCAGTGCCATCCCTCATCCGACAGCAGAAGGAATCCCCTTCTCCTGAAATAATAAGTCTCCTGCACCCCATGGAAAAAAACAATATCAAAGCTTTAATCCAACCGCTTCGTTAATGTAGGAAGTAATAAAATCCGGTCTTCTTCCCGTACCATGGCGGTCCGGAATTTCAATGATGAGAGGTGTCTTCCGATTGATTTTCGCCTCATTCACAACATCCGGAAAATCCCTTCCAAAGCGCTCCATCAGCAGGACAATGCCGATATCCGGGTCTGCGAGAGCTTTTTTCAGCGCTTCCTTCAGCGCCTCTTTATCTGCCGCCTTCACACCTTCCACGCCGGCCAGACGCATTCCTGTCAGCGTATCATTGTTATCGGTAATCAAAAACATTTTCATCCCGCAGTCCTCCGAATATATCAAACTTTACCAAGAATCATGAAAGAAATAATCAGTCCATACAGACATACACCTTCTGCCAGACCCACGAAAATCAGAGATTTACCAAGAATGCTGGAATCTTCACTGATGGCACCAAGAGCTGCACTGGCTGCACTGGCTACGGCAATACCGCCGCCGATGCAGGACAAACCGGTCACAAGAGCTGCACCGATATAGGCCAGACCCACAGCCAGACCGGTTCCTGCTGCCGCCGTCTCTGCTGCCTCTGCATAGACGGTAGATTCACCGCCCAGCATGAGTACCGCTGCAATCAACATCAATCCAAAGAAACTGAACGCATTCACAGCTAAAGAAGTCTTATATCTGCCGCGGCTGCGCTCCCCTTTCAGGAAAACGCCCCAGGGAACAATAAAACTCAGAACCAGGGCTGCCACTAAAGTAATCATCGTCAGTACACTCATCTTCTTATACCTCCTATATCCGGATCCTTTTTTATATCAGGATCCACTGTCTGATGCATTCTATTTTTATCTGCATCCACATTCACCGAAATTTGCTTTTATCCGATTTGTCTTTCCGCAGTTCAGGATTTCTTTCCGAAAGGCCGGAACTCTTTGCCGTCACCATGATAGAACCGACTGAACATCTCCTAATATTCCAGACGCAGAACCTGAATACCTACAATCAGGCCTTCCAGACCACAGACAAAGATGTTTCCCAGAACCACCACAATCCAGTTGATATTTCCTCCTTTTTCTGCTCCCGCCAGCATCAGAACGACCTCCATCATGGCCGCATGGCTTACGGCAAAGGCTCCGATTCGCACGAAGGACAGAGTATTGGAAAAATAACTCAGCAGTACTTCAAACAGTTCAAAAAATGTCTGTACCACGAACATAACCGGTCCGGAAGAAATCAAAGGCTTATGTTTTTCCAGACAGGAAGTGAGTGGTTCCTTCAGAGCCAGAAGAAGCAAAGGAACAACAAACATCACCACCAGAATTCCCGTTGCCGGCAGAGGACGTCCGCTCATATACAGAACAATAACCAAAACCAGAGCGGCATAAAAAACAAAACCGGCCAGACCATTGGTATCAAAAAGGAAATGTTCCATTTCCCTGTTCCTCCAGGCATTTCTCATCTGGAATATCATGGTGACCAGAATCAGGAACATACCGAAGGCAATGGCAACAATAAATACGGTATTCAGGTTGCCGATAAACGGCAGCTGACTCATGGCCTCTTTCGGTCGAAGCCAAACCGCATCAAAGACATTTTCAAAACCAAAGAAGCTTCCGAACATCACACCGAAAAACGCGGAAAAGATACCCGCTGTTCCTATGATGGCTGCCAGATTCATCTTTCGGAATCGATACAAGAGAAATCCGCCTAACATGAGGCATAGTCCCTGTCCCAGATCACCAAACATGGCTCCAAAAATAAAAGCATAAGTAATCGCCACAAAAGTGGTGGGGTCCATTTCATGATAACCGGGAAGTCCATACATTCTGGTAAACATTTCGAAGGGCTTTGCAAACCAGGGGTTTTTCAGCTTTGTCGGAGGTGTGGAATACACATTCTTCTCTGCATCCTCAACAAAGCAGTATATCTTTTTATCTTCTTCGATCTCCTTTTGAAATGCCTCAGCATCTTTTTCCGTCATCCATCCGCACAGAATATAAAAGGTAGCATGGGCTCCCTTGGTACAGGCAGCCAGTTTCCGGACATCAAAGTTCACCGATAATTGTTCCAGAGCAGCCTTTGCCGCGGCCAGTTCCCCACTCCGCTCCTGAAGACAGTTCTTTATCTCTTCCTGAATCCGGGCAGATTTCTTTGCCAGCTGTCTGCATTCTTTTTTCAGCCTGGCATAGGCTTCCTCTGCCGTTCCATCGTAGGAATCCGGCAAATGAATTTTCTCAAAATGCAGAGCGGCCAAAACCGCATCCACCTGATTCGCCTGCTTCCGGGGAACAAAGTAAATTCCCCATACATAATCCTCTTCCACCAGACATTTATAAAAAATAACATTCAGGTTATCATATACGTACTGCTCAAACTGATGGTAGGACTCCCTGGGAATTCTGCCGAAATGAAATTTTATCACCTTGAACTTCAGCAGTTCCGAAACATCATAGGTGATGGCCCGATAGGGTGCAATCTGACGCAGCAGACTTTCCTTTTCTTTCCGATTGGCTTCCACCTTAACCTGTTTCAATTTCTTTTTGTTGATGGTTTCTTTCATTCCCTT
>JAQXIM010000136.1 GCA_029007785.1 Clostridiales bacterium
CCGGGAAGATGAACAGGAACACAGCCAACCCCATAATCAATGCAAACGGAACCAGCGTAATCATCCAATCGATCTGCTTGTGATCCGCCTTTCTCAAATTGCTACTCATTTTTATTTCCTCCCATTATATATTCTGATAACTTTTATCTAAAGCAGCCAACTCAATTAGGTTGTCCACTTCGATGACATCCCCGGCACTCATCGGCCAGATTCCCAGCTGATAATCCTCCGAGTGGCAGAACATCGCCACATCATCCCAGTAAATCTGGCGGTTTTTCTTTTGCTCGAATTCAACTTCCAGATGGTGTTTCAGTTTTTTGCCATCTGCCGCTGTCCAACGCGAAATACTATAAAGCTGCCATCCGCCTTTGCCGCCTGTTCTGCTGCACGAAGTTACAATACCATTTTCCACTGTCTGGAGCCACTCATCTGTTTCCTCGTCCGTCCAGACACTGTTATACCCGGAACGCTCAAACTCAGGCGTAAGAATATCTGGATTGTAAATAATCTGGTCGCCATCCAGAATGATCGCATTCTCGATATAATCACGTGCGACATAGAGAGAAGAAATATTGTTACAGGTATCGAAATATGGATTTTCAAGCAGTGTAAGCCCTGGATACTCCTTCTCTAATTCTGTAAACTGCTCTTTCAAGTATCCAACCACGACATAAATCTCATGGATTCCGTTCTGATGTAATCCCTGAATCACGGTATCAATCATCCGGACACCATTTACCTTAACAAGCGGCTTCGGTGTTGACAGCGTGATCGGATGCATACGGTTTCCAAGTCCTGCCGCCATAATAATTGCTCTTTCAACCTTATGCATTCTTCCTACCCTCCTCTTTCTTTAGCTCCTCTTGAACAATCTTGTAGTAATCTTTCGCATATCGGTATTGACGAAGAGAATACTCCCCAAACTCTACTCCAAGATGACTCTTATATTCACACCAGTTGCTCCAAAGTAGACCGCATGCAGCGATATAACAGTAAATCTTAATTCTGGTGCTGTCGTCACACCCTTCTGTGAAATATGCTGCAATAAGACGATCCACCTGACGCTTATTATAAAGCGAATAAATGCAGAACATTGCCACATCCACATGTGGATCCTGCATACCAGCATATTCCCAGTCAATCAGACGGATTTCTTCTTTACCTTCTCTTTCGACAAAAAGGAAATTGTCCGGGACGGCATCGATGTGGGCCAGCGCCTTGTCTGTGATATGCGCGTCAATATAAGACTTTAGAGATAGAACATTTGCCTTTGTTTTCTCATAATCCTTATAGACAGACGGAGTTTCATCCCAAAGGCTCTCATAGAATTCAATCTGACCGAAAATATCAAATTCGTGGTTAACGTATAGTTTCTGTTCGTGAAATGCGCGCAGGCGCTTCATGCACTTTTTTACATCCTCATAGTTCAAAGGATCACATACTCTTGCGCCTTCCAGATATTCCGTAATCTTGTATCCGTTTTCCGGGTTTATATAGGCGATATCATCACAGATGTTCTTCCCATCGATAGCATGATAGACGTCTGCCTCCTCCCGGCGGTTTATAAGTCGATCAGTACCTTCTCCAGGAATACGCATAATATACTTCTTTCCCTTGCAGGAAAACAGGAAGGATCTGTTCGTCATCCCCTTTTTCAGGACCGTAATGTCTGTAACTTCCTCTAACCTTGCCTGAAGCGCTTTGCAAATCACCTGAATCACATCTGTTTTCAACTGGTTAGAATCGCTGTCAAAATCACGAAGCTGCTCATAAGTATTAATTTCAACAACTTCTACAGAATGAACAACACGCGCCGAAACAATCATGCGATCTTTATGATAAAGAGCTTCTTCCCAGAAAGCATCATTATAATCGCTGTTTTGACTATATTCAAGGATTCTCTGACGGACAACAGCAGCTTGTTCCTCAAGCAAATAGGCGATTCCAATCATAGCATTTCCAGCTACACTATGAGGGACAGAAACTAACTCCATTTTCCTGTTCACACGGACAGTACTCTCATCATCAATCAAATCACTGACCATATACCACGAATAAAGTTCATTCTTATGAAAAGGATTTCTTTCACACCATATATCACAAGGGATTATGTAAGTATTTGATAGATGATCTAATGCCAAACTCACGGAATGAAGATTGTTTTTCTGTGAGTATTCTTCATTCACGATTAATTCCACTCCATAATCGTCAATCAAGTATTCGAATTTTTCTTTCATGAACCCAATAACAACATAGATTTCCTTTATACCGACTTCATGAAGTTGTTTAATTATGCGCTCAATTAATCGCTCACCATTGACCTCTAAAAGAGCCTTTGGTACTTCAGTATTAATCGGAACCATGCGCATTCCAAACCCAGCAGCAAGGATAATTGCATTCTTTGGTGCTTTTTTTCGAAACTCATTGTTCGCTTTTTCGGTCAGACATGCTTGATCGTCTAAAAAGCCATCCTTCATAAGTTGTCTAATTGATCTGTTCACAACCCCCAAAGAATGGCCGCAGCATTCAGACAGAATTCTCTGATTTATGAACGGCTCAATCCAGAGAACGTTCAGGACGTCGCTTTCTTGCTTGTTCATGTTCATACTCCTTTTCTTTTTCGTGAACAAGAAGCAACAGAACAAGGGAAACTTCCACTTATTCTGCGCAGCTTAACATTACTTTTTTAATCCCTGGAACACCTTTCTCGTCAATACACGAAACGCATCGCTTCGTCCATTCACGATCAACTCCACTACCCCTGTCCATATTCCACAGATACATACTTTTATAATAATTCCCGGAATTCCGTTAAAACCTACCATTGAACAGCTTAACATAGAAATCGCAATAACAACCACCGCCGTTGCAAGGTCTCGAAGCTGCTGAATAAAATACGCCCGGGACGGATGGCCAAGTTTGTTGAGCACAACCTTTCCTTCATACCAGAACGAGGTGACAAGGCGGGCAACAGCTGTTGCAATGATAATACCTGCAACACCTACTGTTTTCCCCAGAATAACGGAAAGAATGATATTCAAGCCTGCCGCTGCCACATTAATATACTGTACTTCCTTAAACAAGCCCATCGCAGCGCGATACATCCATACTGTATTCGTAACCATCCGCAGATAAAAAACAACCAATAGCGCCACTACAATGTCATAATTCATCAGATACTGGCTTCCAACCCAAATCGGAATAAAATCCTGAATAACGCAGGCATAACATGCCGTGCAGAAGGTTCCAAACACGATGAAGAGCAACATTGTTGACTTGAACACGGAATAGCTATGCTCTTGATCACCATCAACATTCAGATTTCCTAAGCTGGCAGTCAATCCATTGGCAATGATACCGCCAAAGTTGGTCAAATACAGGACCAGCAAATAATAATTCGAATAATAGCCTACGATCACTGTACTAAACATGATCGAAATGATGATACTGTCTGTCTGATCCAGTATTCTATCAGAGACTTTGTATAGGAATGTTGCCTTGACATTATGGATCAGATCTTTCTTATCCACTACGTCGGATGACGCGATCTTTTCAAGTTTTTTCAGATATGGATACCGTCTGCAAGCAATATAATTCAAAACCAGATTACATCCGATAGTACAAAGAACCTGAATAATCAAATATCCCAGAAAGTCACGCCAGATCAGCAAATAAGCAACCTGAATGGCATACATTACAACCGTACTTATGGTAGAGCAACGATTTTGAATATAGCTTTTTTGATCTGCCGTAAGTACCGTTGTCCGATACACCACAAAATAGGAGGCAACGGAATTAATCAGGTACAGAACATAATACACTGTCAAGTCGAGCCTGTTCAGTTCGCTTTTTACAATCAAATCCAGGAACGGAATCAGCGCCAAACCGACGATTAAAATACAGAGAATGATGCCAACATATATCCGTTTGAACTCTGTGACAAGTATTCTGATCTTTGTTTCGTCTTTCTCTTTCAGTGGGGAGTACAAATAAAAAGTCAAAACATTTCCGATTCCCAGTTCCGCCAGAGACAGCACCGACAGAATATTCGTATACAGGCTACTGATACCTGTATATTCTGCACCCAGCATCCGAATAAAAAGCGTTCTTGTGGCAAACGCCATGAACATCAGCGCGATTTTATTGATCAAACCTGTTGATACATTCTTCAAAGCTTTCTGACTTCTACCCATATCGTAACCTCGAAAGAATAAACTCTACTCATCAAAAAAGCATCCATACCTTTATAATGCTGCATGCACCAATAAAAGCGCCTTCCTTTATTTTAACAGGTATAGATTGAACATGGGTATCCGGTTTCTGCATTCTGTCTTCATACTTGATAGAATGAAAATCCGTATCCCATATCTTCACGCCTGAACCAACTAAAACATGATCCTCAATAATAATTGAATCAAATGTAGTGATATTTGCATGAGAAATGCCCACATGATTTCCGATCACTATTTTTCCAGGTCCCTCTGTTCGCAAGTGCGTATGGTTCACGCCAGATGTCGGATTGACATTCTCACTGGAATGAATCGTGACACCTTCTCCAATCATGACTCCGCCTTTTCTTCCATGGACATAGATCCTTCCGGAGATGCAAAGATCTTTCGGCACTTTGACTGCTTTACGCTTCAAAATGAAAATGTTCCAAAGCTTATTCAGTATACCCATGCCGTCTCCTCATTTCTCTATAACTTCAGCGTATAGCTGACCATACTCCTTTTGAAATCTTTCCGGGTTCATTCGTCCTCTGTACCGCACATACACCTCATCCCGACAAAATTCAACTGTCAATGCTTTGTTCAAGACACTGCTTAGGGATTGAACATTTTCACTTTCAAACACCATACCCAGGTGATTATCAGAAATAATTTGCCCCAAGCTTCCGTGGTTTGCACCTACAATCATCTTGTTCCGCCAAACACCCTCACCTAATGGGCCGCTGGCACCGTCAAATTGTTTTCGATACGGCAGAACCACAATATCCGCAGCGCTCAGACAAAGTGAAAATTTTTCATCCGAAAGAAACTCCAAAAGCATCGTGACATTTTCCGCATAAGGTGCAACACGCTTTTCTATCTCTTCCCGGGTAAAAAACTGCGCCTTTCCAGCAATCAAAAGATGAAATGGAACTTTGATATCTGCCAGAGCATCCAGAAGGATATCCAAACCTTTGTCCCAGCGTGTGCCACCCAATG